>NZ_JBHYVA010000923.1:0-2645 GCF_042750055.1 Streptomyces sp. NPDC059456 | reverse complement strand
TCGGGGGGGGGGGGGGGGGGGGGGGGGGGGGCGGGCGGGGGGGGGGGGGGGGGGGGGGGGCCCCCACACCCCCACCCCTCCCCCCCCGGCCCCACTCGGCCCCGCCCCAATCGGCAAGTGCGGAGGCGGAGGGATTTGAACCCTCGATGGGGTGTAAGCCCCAAACCGCATTAGCAGTGCGGCGCCATAGACCGGACTAGGCGACGCCTCCAGCACACCCCCGCGTACGAGGGTGCGTGCAGATGATGACACAGCCACAGGGCCGCTCACCAATCCGCTCCCACGGTACAAGGACAGCCGCCGCGAGAGCAAAGCCTTAAGGGCACCGGACGCGCCGCCCGGACGGCGCGTCCGTACGCGTGCACGCACGCGGCCCCGGACGCAACGTCGGCGGGCGCCCGTCGTTGGTCAGGCGTACGACGTACGGACGACCTGGAGTGCCCATGCTGCGTCTCGCCGCCTTCGCCGTCACCTCCGCCCTGGCCGCCTCCGCGGTCACGGCCGCCGGGCCGCTGCCCCCGCTGCCGGCCCTGGGCCACCTGCTGGGGGCGCCCGACCGCCTCACCATCGCCGTGTCCGCCACCGGCAACCCGCGGGCGGACGGCGAGTACCTGCTGGAGTGCGACCCCGTCGGCGGGAACCACCCCGAGGCCGAGCGGGCCTGCGCCCGCCTCGACGGTTTCGCACAGCAGGGCAAGGACCCGTTCGCGCCCACCTCCAAGCGGCAGATCTGCACCTTCCAGGACGGCGGTCCGGCCACCGCGCACATCACCGGAACGTGGCAAGGCCACAAGGTGGACGCGACGTTCCGGCGGACCAACGGATGCGAGATCACCCGCTGGAACGACCTGGAACCTGTGCTTCCGGCAGGGCGCTCCTGACCTGGGAGGATGCGAAGGATGCACGGGATCCGCCGAACATCCGCCACCTCGGGCCGGGGCCGTGCCCTTAGACTCCTCCCGTGACATGCCGGTAGTCGTGGTCAGGGAGGAAGCTCGTCGTGAGCAGCAGGCCATCCCGAGGCGCTGCTCGCCTCGCAGCAATACTCGATGCCCTTCCGGACGCGCTGTTGCTCGTCAACGCCAACGGCACGGTCGTCAACGCCAATTCGATCGCCCTCGAGGTGATGGAGAGTCCCGGCACCGGCCTCGTCGGCCGCGGCGTGCTGGACCTCCTTCCCGAGTTCGACTCCAAGCTGATCCCCGGCTCCATGCGCCGGCCCGGCGAGGACGAGGGCGGCCGGGCCAAGCCCAAGCGGATGATCGCGCGGCGCACCGACGGCACCGAGTTCCCCGTCGAGGTCACCGCCGCCCATCTCGACGGCCGCGACGCCTACCGCGAGCCGCAGCCCTACACGGGTGACGAGCTGTTGATGCTCGTCGTGCGGGACCTCTCCGAGACCGTGGACACCGAGGCCGAGCTGGCCCGCTCGCAGCGGCAGACCGAGATGATCCTGCGGGCCGCCGCCGAGGGCGTCGTCGGCACGGACACCGACGGGCGGGTCGTCCTGGTCAACCCGGCCGCCGCGCAGATCCTCGGGTACCGCGCCACCGATCTCGGCAACCGCGAGCTGCACGGGCTGGTCCAGCACTCGCGCGCCGACGGTTCGCCGTTCCCCTTCGAGGAGTCCCCGCTCGCCGACACCCTGCGCAGCGGCCGCAAGCACCGGGTGCGCGGGCAGGTGCTGTGGAACAAGGCCGGACAGCCCGTCTCCGTCGACCTGACCACCTCGCCCGTCCGCGACGGGGACCTGCTCGTCGGTGCCGTGATGACCTTCACCGACCGGCGGCCCTACGACGCCCTGGCCGCGCGCCACGCCCAGCTGCTGGCCGTCCTCGGCGAGTCCCTGCGCGGGCCGCTGGAGGAGCTCCGCGGGGAGCTGGCCACCCTGGCCGCCGACGACGCGGGACAGCTGTGGCCCGAGGCCAACCAGCTGCTGCACCACCTGGCCGCCGGGTACTCGCGGATGACCGCGCTGGTCGACAACGTGCTCGGCTTCCAGCGGCTCGACGCGGGCACCGAGAAGCTCAGGAAGAAGAAGGTCCTGATCGACGGGGTCGTCGCGGCCGGCATCGACGGCGCGGTCGAGCTGATCGGCCCGGGCCGCGTGCAGTTCGCCGTGCACGCGCCGACCATCGAGGCCGAGGTGGACGCCGAGCGGATCGCCGGCGCCCTCGCCCACCTGGTCGCGGACGTCGCCGGGGTGGACGCCACCGGCAAGACCCGCCAGGGCAGCGGCTACAGCGACTCGACGATCGTCGTGGCCGCCGCGCAGCGCGGCAAGGTCGTACGGATCGAGGTGCGCGGGCCCTACGAGGGCGGCAACCCGGTGCACGAGCCGATCGTGCGGGGCGTCGTGGCCGCGCACGGCGGTGTGCTGCAGACGGTCGAGGTGCCGGGCGCGCCCGGCGGTGCGTACGTACTGGAACTGCCGCTCGGCGCCGGGGCCGGAACGGTGACGCTGCCGGAACCGGAACCGGAACCGGAGCCCGCGAAGGAGCCGTCGGCCGCCGAGGGCACGGGCAAGGGTCCCGCCGGGCGGCGGGGCCGGCGCGGAGTGGACGCCTTCCTGGAGGACACCGCCGAAGAGGCGGGGGCGACCGGCGCCGCCGGGGGCGGGAGCGCACAGGCGCTGCCGGCCGGGC
>NZ_JBHYVA010000922.1:0-2648 GCF_042750055.1 Streptomyces sp. NPDC059456 | reverse complement strand
CGGCAGCGTCTGATTTTTATAAGAGACAGGCACCACCCTCGGCGACCCCATCGAGGCCCAGGCCCTGCTCGCCACCTACGGCCAGGACCACACCGCCCAGCGGCCGCTGCGGCTCGGCTCGTTCAAGTCGAACATCGGCCACGCCCAGGGCGCGGCCGGCGTCGGCGGCGTCATCAAGACCGTCATGGCGATGCGCAACGGCCTGATGCCGCGCACCCTGCACGTCTCCGAGCCGTCCAGCCACGTCGACTGGAGCGCCGGCCACGTCGAACTGCTCACCGAGGCGCTGCCCTGGCCCAAGGCCGAGGACCACGCCCGCACCGCCGGCGTCTCCGCGTTCGGCCTCAGCGGCACCAACGCCCACGTCATCCTCCAGGAGGCGCCGGAGCCCGAGCCGGCCGCCGCCGACGCCGAGCCGGTCCGTCAGGCCCCGGCCGTCGCCTCCCCGGTCCTGCCGTACGTCGTCTCGGCGCGCAGCGCCCAGGCGCTGCGCGGGCAGGCGCAGAAGCTCGCCTCGTTCGTCCGCGAAGGCGCGGGCGACGAGGACCCGCGCGGCATCGGCCACGCCCTGATCTCCCGGCGCACCGCCTTCGACCACCGCGCCGTCGTCCTCGGCGAGGACCGTGCGGCCCTGCTGGCCGGGCTCGACACCCTCGCCGACGGCGGCAAGGCCCCGAACCTGGTCCGCGGCAGCGCCTCCGGCTCCCCGCAGGTCGCGTTCGTCTTCCCCGGCCAGGGCTCGCAGTGGATCGGCATGGCCGTCGAACTGCTCGACTCCTCGCCGGTGTTCGCCGACCGGATGCGGGCCTGCGGCGACGCGCTCGCCCCGTTCACCGACTGGAACCTGCTGGACGTCGTACGCGGCGAGCCCGGCGCCCCCACGTACGACGAGGTCGACGTGGTCCAGCCTGTCCTGTGGGCCGTCATGGTCTCGCTGGCCGAGCTGTGGCGCTCCTTCGGCGTGGAACCGGCCGCGGTCGTCGGCCACTCCCAGGGCGAGATCGCGGCGGCCACCGTCGCCGGCGCCCTCTCCCTGGAGGACGGCGCACGCGTCGTCGCCCTCCGCAGCAAGATCATCCGGTCCGGGCTGGCCGGCCGCGGCGGCATGATGTCCGTCCGCCTGCCGTCCGCCGAGGTCCGCGAACTCATCGCCCGCTGGGACGGACGCCTCCAGCTCGCCGTCGTCAACAGCCCCACCTCGGTCGTCGTCTGCGGCCACCCCGAGAACCTCGACGAGCTGTACACGCACCTGGAGGCGGAGGGCGTCCAGGCCCGCAAGATCCCCGTCGACTACGCCTCGCACTCCGTCTTCGTCGAGGAGATCCGCGACGAGGTCCGCGCCGCCCTCGCCGGCGTGACCCCCCGCTCCGCGGACGTCGCCTTCTACTCGACCGTCGTCGGAGCGCCCGTCGACACCGCCACCCTCGACGCCGACTACTGGTACCGCAACCTGCGCCAGACCGTCCTCTTCGAGGAGACCACCCGCGCCCTCCTCGACGACGGCTTCACCGTCTTCGTCGAGGCCAGCCCGCACCCCGGCCTGCTCGTCGGCCTCGCCGAAACCGTCTCCGCCGTCGGCGCCGGCGCCGCACCGGTCGGCTCGCTGCGCCGCGGCGAAGGCGGCATGCAGCGCTTCGCCACCTCCCTCGCCGAGGCCTGGACGGCCGGCGCGCCCGTCGACTGGACCCTCTTCCACGGCTCCGCCCCCGCCCGCCCCGTCGACCTGCCGACGTACGCCTTCCAGCGCGAGCACTACTGGGCCCCGGCCCCCGCGGGCACCGGCGACGTCGAGGCCGCCGGCCTCGACCCGGCCGGCCACCCGCTGCTCGGCGCCGTGATCACCGCGCCCGACAGCGAAGGCTTCACGCTGACCGGCCGCCTCGCCACCGCCACCCACGGCTGGCTCGCCGACCACCGGGTCGGCGACCAGGTCTTCTTCCCCGGCACCGGCTTCGTCGAACTGGCCGTGCTGGCCGGCGACCGGGCCGGCTGCACCGCCGTCGAGGAACTCACCCTGGAGGCGCCGCTGGTGCTGCCCGCGCGCGGCGGCGTCGCCGTCCGCGTCACCGTCGACGCCCCCGACCCGGCCGGCCGCAGGGCCGTGAGCGTCCACTCGCGCGGCGAGGACACGGGCCTGTCCTGGACCCGGCACGCGGTCGGCACCCTCGCCGTCGCCGCCGCCCCCGCCCGCCCCTTCGACACCACCACGTGGCCGCCCGCCGGCGCGGAGCCCGTCGACCTCGACGGCTTCTACGAGAACGTCGCCGCGGAAGGGCTGAACTACGGCCCGGTGTTCCGGGGCCTGACCGCCGCCTGGCGCCTCGGCGAGGACCTGTACGCCGAGGCCGCCCTGCCCGACGGCACCGACGGCTCCCCGTACGGACTGCACCCGGCACTGCTCGACGCGGCGCTGCACACCGTCGCGCTGACCGGCGTCACCGGCGACGGGGCCGCCCTGCCGTTCGCCTGGTCCGGGGTCACCCTCGCCGCCGAGGGAGCCTCCGCCGTCCGCGTACGGGTCAGCGGACTCGGCGACGGCGAGGTCGCCGTGGGCCGCGCCCCCCCCCCCCGGCCGCCCCGGCCCGCGGGGGGCGGGCGCGTGCGGGCGGCGGGGGGGGATAAAACACAGGCCCGGGCCCCGGATCTTG
>NZ_JBHYVA010000921.1:0-2670 GCF_042750055.1 Streptomyces sp. NPDC059456 | reverse complement strand
GCCGCCGGCCGCCCCCGCCGGTGACACTCCCATCCACCCGGCACCGGCACCGGCTCCCGTCCCCGAGACGCCGGCCGCACCCGTCCCCGCTGCTCCGGCTCCCGCCCCCGCCCCCGCGCAGGTGTCGGCGCCGGCGCTCGCCGAGACCGGGGCGGGCCGGCCCGGCGCCGCGGCGGCCCTCGCCTCGGCGCTGGTCCTGGGCGGCGCCATTCTGTACCGGCGGTCCCGCATCTCCTGACCGGCAATCACGGTAATCGGAAGAAATATCGGCCGGAGAATCCCCTGACGGTTCTCCGGCCGTTGCCGTACGCGTTTCCGGAGCCGCCGGGAATCGTTACCCAGGGCGAAAGCGAAGCGGCGCGACGGTGGCCGCTGACCCTCTGTCCATGAAAGAAGAGGATTTCGATAATGAAGCTCACGAAGGTAGCCGCGGTCATCGCCGGCTCCGTTGCCGCGCTCGGCGCCACCGCTCCCGCCTTCGCCGCCGATGCGCCGGCCGCGATGCCCCCGATGAGCCTGACGGGAGGCGCCACCGACGCCGTCGACTCGCTCGCCCCGGTCACCGAGTCGCTCCCGCAGACCCTGAGCAACGGGGTGGCCGAGCAGGGCGAGACCGTCGGCAAGGTCTTCGACACCGCGCAGCGCGTCAACAACTTCCGCAACAATGCGCCGGGCGAGGTACTCGGCGCGGCGAACGGGGTCACGCAGGCCTCCCCGCTGCTCGGCGGCGTGAAGCTCAACGGCGGGGCCCACTGAGCCGTTCGGCCATCCGGCCCGCCGGACACCGCGGCGGACACGACTGCGGGCGCCACCGGCGAGGCCGATGGCGCCCACGGTCAGGTGTGCCGACGCGTCAGTCGTTGACGCAGACGTTGCCGAACGTCGGGTTCAGCAGGGCGATCACGTTGACGGTGTTGCCGCAGACGTTGACCGGAACGTGAACCGGGACCTGGACCAGGTTGCCCGAGAGGACACCGGGGGAGCCCACGGCCGCGCCCTCGGCCGACGAGTCGGCCATGGCGGAGCCGGCGGCACCGGCCGCAGCGAGACCGGCGGTGGCCAGGACCAGGGCGGCCTTCTTGGCAGAGTTCATGGGAAGTGCACCTTCTGTTCGATGTGTTCTGCCCCGACGCGGGGCTCACATCGAGCGAAACGGTCCAGCGTCCCAGACGACACGGCCCCGTGCGCAATCAGACCTGATCAGCTCAATAGTCGTAAGCGCGCACGGTTTTCGGCCGCTCCTGTGCTAAGGCCTCCCCACTACGGAAGGCCGGGAACCGTCGGCGCCTCCGGCACGATCTCCACCGGCGTGAGCACCGGGCTGGCCGGCGCGGGCTTCGCGGGAACCGCCGGAGCGGCCGGCTCGGCCACGGGCACGGCCGGCTTCACGACGGGTACGGCCGGCTTGGCCACCGGCACGGCCGGCTTCACGACGGGCACGGCCGGCTTGGCCACCGGCACGGCCGGCTTCACGACGGGCACGGCCGGCTTGGCCACGGGCACGGCCGGCTTCACGACCGGCACGGCCGGCTTGGAGACCGGGACATCGGGGATCTCCGGGATCTCGGGGATCGGGATGTCCGGGATCTCGGGGATCGGGATCTCGGGGATCTCCGGGATGGCCGGGATCTCCGGGACGGCGGGGACCGACGGGATCGAGGGGAGGCCCGGGATCGACGGGAGCTCGATCGGCAGCGTCGGGATCTCCGGGAGGTTCGGCAGGCTCGGCAGCTTGATCGGCGGGAGCGTCACCCCGGGCAGCAGGCTCTGGAGGGACTTGGTGAGCCCGTCCAGGACGGCGCCGATCCCGGCGAGGAGGTCGTCGACCGGTCCGGCCGCCGCGACGCGGCGGTCGATCTGCTGCTGGGCCGCGGCGACTCGTTTCCTGGCGGCGTCAGCCGTGGCACCGTCCGCGGCGCCCGCGGGAGCGGCCGCGCCGGAGAGTATGACGACGGCGAGGGCCGACGGGACGAGGACGCGGATGCGGGACGGCTTCGTGCGGTGCATGGCGATTCCTTCGGTGGTCGCACAGAAGCGGACCCGGGCGATCCGCTTCCTTACCCACCGTGCGAACACCTTCTACGGAGCGCAACAGGATCTTGAACGGTCGCGGCTCGTTCTGCGGGCTGCGTACGGGCTTCGCGCACGCGTCCGCAGACGGCTCACCCGGGGTGGGGAAAACACCGCCCCGAACGGGCCGTTTGAGTGAAGCAGCGGAACCAACCCCCTGACAGGGCAGTTGACCAGGGCGCTCCACTAGCGGGCACTCGTGCGACAAAAGGACCAATGATGTTCAAGAAGATCATGACTGCTGCCGCCGTCACCGCCGCCGCCGTCGGCGCGGGCGCTGCTGTTGCGGCCCCGGCCATGGCCATCGGCAACGACAACGGGATCAACACCGTCAACGGCAACGGCGCCTCGCAGATCTACGGCAACCAGAAGACCAAGGGCGACATGAGCCCGCAGCTCGGCCTGGTCCAGGGCACCCTGAACAAGCCCTGCATCGGTCTGCCGGTCAAGGTCAACGCCCAGTCGATCCTGGCGGCCCTCAACGTCGGCGTCCAGGACATCAACGTCCTGTCCAACCCGATGAACCAGCAGTGCACCGAGAACTCCACCCAGGCCAAGGGCGACGAGCCGCTCTCGCACATCCTGGACAACATCCCGGTC
>NZ_JBHYVA010000920.1:0-2673 GCF_042750055.1 Streptomyces sp. NPDC059456 | reverse complement strand
GTTCTGAAACGCGCAGCAGGGCCCGGGGGTGGGGCTAGCCCCCGGGCCGGGACGCCAGGGCGCTTCACTGCCAACGGGCGCTCCCGGCGTCAGAGTTGACCGCATGATGCTGCGTTACGCCCTTCAGACCGTCCGGGACCGCAAAGCCGGCTTCCTCGGCGCCTTCGTCGCGCTCCTGTGCGCGGCCGCCCTGATCACCGCCTGCGGCACGCTCCTGGAAACCGGACTCCGCGGAAAGATCGCCACCGAGCGCTACGCGGCCACGCCCGTCGTCGTCTCCGCCGACCAGAACGTGCACCAGACCACGGTCAAGGTGAAGAAGGGCGATCCGCAGAAGACGAAGACGAAGCACAAGGCCAAGCCCGTCGCCGAGCGGGCCTGGCTCCCCGCCGCCACCGTGGAAGCCGTCCGCTCCGTACCGGGCGTCGAGCGGGCCGTGCCCGAGCTCAGCTTCCAGGCCGTTCCGCTGATCAAGGCCCCCGGTGCCGCAAAGCCCTCGTACGGGCACGCCTGGACCTCCGCCGCGCTCACCCCCTTCACCCTCGCCGAGGGCCGCGCTCCCCAGAGCGGCGGGGAAGTCGTCATCGACCGCGAACTGGCCGCCCGTGCAGGGCTGAAGAGCGGCGCAGCCCTCACCGTGCAGGCCACCGGCGAGCCCATGACGTACACCGTGAGCGGGATCGCGCAGACCCCCCGCGGTGACCTCGCACGGCAGAACGCCCTGTTCTTCACCGACGCCGAGGCGCAGCGGCTGGCCGCCCGCGACGGCCGGGTCACCGCCATCGGGATCCTCCCGGCGCCCGGGACCGACCCCGGTGAGCTGGCCGGGCGGATCGGCCGGGCACTCGAGGGCACCGGCGCACAGGTCACCACGGGCGACGACCGGGGGCCCGTGGAGTTCCTCGACGCCGCCGGCGCACGCATCAAGCTGGTCTCCATGGGCGGGGCCATGGGCGGCACGTCGCTGCTCGTCGCGATCCTCGTCGTCGTCGGCACCTTCGCGCTCTCCGTCCAGCAGCGCTACCGTGAGCTCGCCCTGCTGCGGGCCATCGCCGCCACCCCGAAGCAGCTGCGCCGCATGATCGGCCGCGAGGCGCTGCTCGTGGGCCTGGCCGCCGGTGTCGCGGGGGCGCTCGCCGGACTCCCGCTCGCCGCCTGGCTGCACGGCCGGTTCGTCGAGAGCGGGGTCGTCCCCGCCAACCTGGAGCGCTCCGCCGGCATCTTCCCGATGTTCGCCGCCGTCGGCGCGAGCCTGCTCGGAGCCTGGGCCGCGGCCCGGATCACCGGGCGCCGGATCGCCCGGATCCGCCCGGCCGAGGCGCTCGCCGAAGCCGCCGTCGAACGGCGCCGGCCCGCATGGATCCGGATCGCGACCGGAGTACTGCTGCTGGCCGGCGGAGTCGTGCTGGTCGCCGTCCTGAGCGCGCTGCGCACCGAGCCGGCGTCGACCCCGGTCACCTTCCTCGCGGTCGTGGTCCTGGCCGGGGCGGTCTCGCTGCTCGGCCCCCTGCTGGTCCGCGGCGCCACCGCCCTGCTCGCCGGACCGCTGCGGCTGGCCGGGCCCGGCGGGCACCTGGCCGCCGCGAACCTGCGCGGCAACGCCACCCGCATGGCCTCCGCGGTCACCCCGCTCGCCCTGCTGATCGGCATGACCTGCACCGTCCTGTTCATCACCCCGACGCTGGGCAACGCCGGCCGGGCGCAGGCCCGTGAGGGGGTCCGGGCCGGGTGGGTGCTGGCCGCGCAGGGTCCGGGCGTCACCGGCGGTGCCGTGGAGAGCGTCCGCCGGACCCCCGGGGTCACGGCGGCCACCGAGATCGTGCACACCTCCGTACGGGTGGGGCTGACGAAGTACGGCGCGCAGGGGGTCACCCCGGCCGGGCTGACCCGCACCTGGGACCCCGGTGTGACGAGCGGGAGCCTGGAGGGGTTCGGCGAGAAGAACGTGGCGCTGAGCGAGGTGGCCGCCGACCAGCTGGGGCTGAAGCCGGGGAGCCCGCTGGAGCTGACGCTGGGCGACGGGACCCCGGTCACGCTGACCGTCTCGGCCGTGTACGCGCGCGGGCTCGGCTTCGGCGACCTGACGCTGCCGCACGACCTGGTCGCGGCGCACGTGGACAACCCGCTGGCGAGCAGCGTGCTCGTGGCGGCCGGGGAGGGGACCGGACGCGAGCAGCTGGCCGCGGCGGTGCGGGCGTTCCCCGGGGTCGGGGTGCTGTCGGCGCGGGACGCGGACGCGGCGCGGGCGGAGCAGCAGCAGGCCGGCGCCGAGATCAACCTGCTGGCGATGGGGCTGGTGCTGGCCTTCACCGCGATTGCGGTGGTCAACACCCTGGCGATGTCCACGTCGGAGCGGCTGCGGGAGTTCGCGATGCTGCGGCTGGCCGGGGCGAAGCGGCGCCAGGTGCTGCGGATGCTGCGGACGGAGGCGCTGGCGGTGCTGCTGATCGGCGCGGTGCTGGGGTCGGGTATCGCGCTGGCCGTCCTGACCGCGTTCAGCGTGGGCATGACGGGAGCGGCCGCGCCCGCGATGCTGCCGGTGGTGTACGTCGGGGTGCTGGGCGTGGCGGGGCTGCTGGCCCTCGCCGCCACTGCCCTGCCGGGGCGGGTCGCGCTGCGGGTGCCGCCGGTGGAGGTGGCCACCTCGCGGTAGCGGCCCGCGCCGCCGGGGGT
>NZ_JBHYVA010000919.1:0-2683 GCF_042750055.1 Streptomyces sp. NPDC059456 | reverse complement strand
GGGCCCCCCCCCCCCCGGGGGCCCCCCGCCGCGCCCGGCCCCCCCCGGCGGCGAAGACCCCCGCCGGGGGAACGTACCCGCCGGGCCGGTCAGGCGGCCGGCAGGGGGCGGCACAGGAGCGCCGCCGGGCCCGGGCGGGAGCCCACCCGGGTGGTGAAGGCGATGCCCGCCGCGTACTCGGTGGGCAGGCACTGGCCCTTGTAGTCGCCGTACGCGAACTCGCCGCCGGGGGATCCGGAGGGCCGGTTGTCGCCGCGGTCGAACCAGAGGGTGCGCCCGCCCGCGGGCAGCGCCGTCCGGGCCGGCGCGCACAGGGCCGCCGAGACCCTCTCTCCCCGCAGGCTGTACCCGATCAGGAACTGCCCGGCCGGACACTGGAGCTTCGTGTAGCCGGTGGCCCAGTCGCCGCCCGCGGGGACGTACGACTCGTCGCGGACGACGGTGTGCCCGCCCGTCGGGGCCCGCAGGTCGGAGGTGGAGCACAGGCCGCGCCCGCCCGTGTGACCGAGTCCGGCCAGGCGGGCGCCGTCCGGGCAGACCGCCTTGCGGGCCCCGCCGTCCCAGTCCCCGGTGGCACGGGTGCGCAGCGAGGCGTCGTGGTCCCGGTGATCGGTGTCCAGCTGGTACCAGGACGGGGTGGCGGGGATCGGCCCGGTGCGCCCGGCGCTGGTGGCGAGGGCCGTCCACGGCTGCGTACGCCAGTCGGCCGCGTCGAGCACGCCGGAGCGGCGGCCGGAGGCGTCGTAGCGGAGCAGGGCCCAGGAGTCGCCGCCCGGGGCGCCCTGGGCGGTGGTGCTCCAGCCGACGAGCGGCCAGTACGCGAAGTCGGCGTCGGTCTTGGCGAGATCGCCGGTCAGGTTCTGGAACCAGGCGCGCGGAGCGGCGCCGTTCTCGTCGGCTCCGATGCCGAACTCGCTGACCCAGACGGGTGCGGTGAAGTGCGTACCGCTCTCGGCGGACACGTAGAGGGCCTGGTCGTAGAGGGCCTGTTCGAGCTGGTCCCGGGTCATGTCCTGGTAGCGGAGGTCATGGGTCTCGCCGAGGCCGGTCGCGCCGCTGTGCCGGGGGCCGGTGTACCCGTAGAAGTGGGCCGAGTAGACGAGTTTGCCCGACACGACGAGGGTGTGGGACAGGGTGCGGACGGGGGTGAGGGTGGGGCGGCCGTGCGGGAAGCCGTCCACGGGGATACCGGTCCAGTTGATGCCCTCGATCACGATCAGCAGGTTCGGGTTGGCCTCGGCGAGGATCCGGTCGCCGGCCTCCTGGGCGGCCGCGTGCCAGTCGTGGCCGTCGCCGAGGCCCCAGTTGGGGTCGTCGAACGTGTCGCGGCGGACCTCGTTGTAGAGGTCGGCGCCGACCACGCGCGGGTTGTCGCGGTAGCGGCGGGCCAGGAACACCCAGTCGTCGGCCCACTGGGCGGTGGACTGGCCGCTGTTCCAGCGCTCGTTGCCGTCGAGTCCGCAGCACCAGCGGGTGGTGACGGTGTGGTTGTTGAGGATGACGGCGAACCCGGCGTCGGTGAGCGCCGCGACGACGGCGTCGTAGACCTGGAGCGGGGTGCGGCCGCGCAGGGCCGGATTGGCGGCGACGGCCGCGTCCGGGACGGGGGCGGTGGTGTGCAGCATCTCGTTCGAGAAGGGCAGCCGGATGCTGTTGAGGCCGAGGGCCCGGAAGTCGGCCAGCAGCGTGGGCAGCGGCACCCGGTCCAGGCCGATCGGGATGCCGGAGGAGTTCTGGCCCGCGTGGTGCGTCGCGGGGTCGTTGCGGTCGCCGCTGCCGTTCCAGGAGCCCTGGGCGCCGTCCCAGTTGCCGGACCGCAGCCGGAAACGGTTGCCCTGCGCGTCGACGATGTACCGGCCGCGCGTGGACAGCGGCGGGGTCCACGCCCCGGTCCCGGGCACGGTCTGCGCAGCCGCGGCGGGCACCGGGGCGGGCACCGGCGCGGCCACCGCCGGCGGGACCGCCGCCAGCAGCACGAGGGCGCCGAACAGCGCGCGGATGAGGCTCTTCATATCGCTCCTGCCGAGGGGTCGGGCCGTCCGGCTGGTCGGGCAACGGACGGATGCCGCGCACAAGTTACCGGCCGGTCGCCGACCAGGGAACCCACGCTCCCGACGACTTTCCGGCCGCCGCCCCACCCGTGCGTGCGCCCACCCTGATGAAACGGCCCCGCGCGGGGCCGTCAGCGCCTACCGTGCCCTGGAGGGGGCCGGGATCGCACGGGAGGGTGGGGCGGATGGACGAAGAAGAGGACATGCGGCTGGCGAGGATGACGCCGGAGATCTCCCGCCGCACCCTCACCATGCTCCGCGGCCTCGCCGGCCTGGAGCCCCCGGAGCAGGTGCCCGAGGACGCGATGATCGTCGCCGACGCGATCCTCGCCGAGCACGGCACCGACGGGCTGCGCGTTCTCGTGATGACCCTGGCGGCCTGGGCCACGGCGCAGATCGAGAACGTCGCCGAGCTGAGCCGGCGCAGCCACGAGGCCGTCCTCGACGCGATGGAGCTGGCCTGCCTGGAGGCCAACGCCGAGGACTGACGCCGAGGACCGATGCCGGGGACGGATGCCGGGGACCGGCGCCGGGGGAGCGACCGCGTCCGCGGACTTCGGGAAGTCGGCGCCGGTGCCCGCGGCGGCGGTGTGCGGGGCCGCCCGTGGGGTACTCCAGGCACCGGGTGATTC
>NZ_JBHYVA010000918.1:0-2684 GCF_042750055.1 Streptomyces sp. NPDC059456 | reverse complement strand
GCCGCATCCACCCCCTCGGGGCCTGGACCGGCATGCCGCACCGGCTGGTCTGCGCACCGGGCGAAGCGGGCCTGCCGGTCCCCGGAGCGGTGGTCGTGGCCGCGGTCCGGTCCCTGCCCCGCCCCTGACGCGCAACGGTGTGTTCGCCCCAGGCGAACGGTGAGTGGGGAACATCGGGAGGCGCACATGCATTGAGTCGGCATAGCTCAACTTCACTGCCGGAGGGAAGATCATGGCTTCGACGTCCGTAACGCTCACTCTGCCCGTGCTGCCGCTCGACGACGAGGTCGTGCTGCCTGGGATGGTCGTTCCGCTGGACCTG
This sequence comes from Streptomyces sp. NPDC059456, assembly GCF_042750055.1. Lineage (NCBI taxonomy): Bacteria > Bacillati > Actinomycetota > Actinomycetes > Kitasatosporales > Streptomycetaceae > Streptomyces > Streptomyces sp. NPDC059456. The sequence goes on along the minus strand of NZ_JBHYVA010000918.1, from coordinate 2,362 downwards.
TCCGATGCCGAGGTGCGGGGGGCCGTCGAGGCCGCCCAGGCGGCGGTCCGCAGCGGGAAGCCCCGGGTGCTGCTCGTGCCGCGGGTCGACGGCAAGTACGCCGGCACCGGTGTGCTCGGGACCGTCGAGCAGGTGGGGCGGCTCTCCGACGGGGACCCCGGCGCGCTGATCCGCGGCATCGGCCGCGTCCGCATCGGGGCCGGGACCACCGGACCCGGCGCGGCGCTCTGGGTCGAGGGGGAGAGCGTCGACGAACGGCTCGCGGACCCGCTGCCCGGGGCCGTCACCGAGCTCGTCAAGGAGTACAAGGCGCTCGCCACCACCTGGCTCAAGAAGCGCGGCGCCTGGCAGGTCGTGGACCGCGTCCAGCAGATCGAGGGCGTGTCGGCGCTCGCGGACAATTCCGGGTACTCGCCGTTCCTGACCGTCGCCCAGAAGGTCGAACTGCTGGAGACCGCCGACCCGGTGGCCCGCCTCAGGCTCGCCGTCACCTGGCTCCGCGACCACCTCGCCGAACAGGACGTCGCCGAGTCCATCGCCAAGGACGTCCAGGACGGCGTCGACAAGCAGCAGCGCGAGTTCCTGCTGCGCCGCCAGCTGGAGGCCGTGCGCAAGGAACTGCGCGAACTGAACGGCGAGAAGGACGGCGAGGAGTCCGACGACTACCGGGCCCGCGTCGAGGGCGCCGACCTCCCCGAGAAGGTCCGCGAGGCCGCGCTCAAGGAGGTCGACAAGCTGGAGCGGTCCAGCGACCAGTCACCGGAGGGCTCCTGGATCCGCACCTGGCTGGACACCGTGCTGGAACTGCCCTGGAACGAGCGGACCGAGGACGAGTACGACATCCGCGGCGCCCGGGCCGTGCTGGACGCCGAGCACGCCGGGCTCAGCGACGTGAAGGACCGCATCACCGAGTACCTGGCCGTGCGCAAGCGGCGGTCCGAGCGCGGCATGGGCGTCATCGGCGGCCGCCGGGGCGGAGCCGTGCTGGCCCTCGTCGGGCCCCCCGGCGTCGGCAAGACCTCGCTCGGGGAGTCCGTCGCGCACGCCATGGGCCGCAAGTTCGTCCGCGTCGCCCTCGGCGGCGTCCGCGACGAGGCCGAGGTCCGCGGCCACCGCCGCACGTACGTCGGCGCGCTGCCCGGCCGGATCGTCCGCGCCATCAAGGAAGCCGGATCCATGAACCCCGTGGTCCTGCTCGACGAGATCGACAAGGTGGGCTCCGACTTCCGGGGAGATCCGGCCGCGGCCCTGCTGGAGGTCCTCGACCCGGCCCAGAACCACACGTTCCGGGACCACTACCTGGAGGTCGAGCTGGACCTGAGCGACGTGGTCTTCCTGGCCACCGCCAACGTCCTGGAGGCCATCCCGGAGGCGCTCGCCGACCGCATGGAACTCGTCCGCCTCGACGGCTACACCGAGGACGAGAAGGTCGTCATCGCCCGCGACCACCTGCTGCCCCGCCAGCTGGAGCGCGCCGGCCTCGGCGCCGACGAGGTGGTCCTGGAGGAGGACGCCCTGCGCAAGCTGGCCGGCGAGTACACCCGCGAGGCGGGCGTGCGCACCCTGGAACGCTCCGTCGCCCGGCTCCTGCGCAAGGTGGCCTCCCAGCACGAACTGGGGGAGCGGCAGCTGCCGCTGCGCATCGGCGCCGACGACCTGCGTGCGCTCATCGGGCGCCCGCACCACGTCCCGGAATCCGCACAGGACCCCGCCGAGCGGCGCACCGCCGTCCCCGGCGTGGCCACCGGGCTCGCGGTGACCGGGGCGGGCGGCGACGTCCTCTTCGTCGAGGCCTCACTGGCCGACCCGGAGACGGGCGCCGCAGGGCTCACCCTGACCGGGCAGCTCGGCGACGTGATGAAGGAGTCCGCCCAGATCGCGCTCAGCTTCCTGCGCTCCCACGGCGCCGAACTGGAGCTCCCGGTCGCCGACCTGAAGGACCGGGGCGTGCACATCCACTTCCCGGCCGGCGCGGTCCCCAAGGACGGGCCCAGCGCGGGCATCACCATGACGACCGCGCTGGCCTCGCTGCTGTCGGGCCGGCAGGTCCGCACCGACGTGGCCATGACCGGTGAGGTGTCGCTGACCGGGCGCGTCCTGCCCATCGGCGGGGTCAAGCAGAAGCTGCTGGCCGCGCACCGGGCCGGACTGACCACGGTGATCATCCCGAAGCGCAACGAGGCCGACCTGGACGACGTCCCGTCCGAGGTGCTGGAGGGCCTGGAGGTCCACCCGGTGACGGACGTGCGCCAGGTCCTGGAACTGGCCCTCGCGGCGGACGCCGTCCCGGTCGCCGCGGGCGCCAGCCCCGCGCCCCGGCGTGCCGCGCGCCCCCCCCCCGCCCCCCCCCCCCCCGCCGGCC
>NZ_JBHYVA010000917.1:0-2690 GCF_042750055.1 Streptomyces sp. NPDC059456 | reverse complement strand
GCGGGGGGGCCGGCGGGCCGCGGTGGGTGGGTCGCCGCGCGGGCGGGCGCCCCCGCGGGGGGGCGGGCCCCCCCGCGCGGGCGGGCCCCCCCGGTCCGCGGCCTGATGCGCTCGGCCCAGGCCGAGAACCCCGGCCGGATCGTGCTCGCCGACCTCGAACCCGGCACCACGGGGCTCACGGTGGATCCCGCCGTGATCCTGGCCGCGGCCGAGCCCGAGGTCGTCGTACGGGGCGGTGCGCTGTCCGCCCCGCGCCTGGTCCGCACCACCGCCCCCGCCACGGCGGACGAAACGGTCCGGTTCGACGGCGAGGGCGCCGTCCTGCTCGCGGGCGGCACCGGGACGCTGGGCCGCCTGGTCGCCCGCCACCTCGTGACCGAGCACGGCGTACGCGAACTCCTGCTGGTCGGCCGCCGCGGCCCCGAAGCCCCCGGCGCCGCCGACCTGCACGCCGAACTCACCGCCCTGGGCGCCGAGGTCACCCTCGCCGCCTGCGACCTCGCCGACCCGGACCAGGCACGCGACCTGCTCGCCCGGCACCCCGTGTCCGCGGTGATCCACCTCGCGGGCGTCCTCGGCGACGTCACCATCGGCTCGCTCACCCCCGAACTGCTCGCCGGGGCGCTGTGCCCCAAGGTCGACGCCGCGTGGAACCTCCACGAGCTGACCCGGGACCGTGACCTGACCGCCTTCGTGCTGTTCTCCTCGGTCGCCGGCGTCCTCGGCAATCCCGGCCAGGGCAACTACGCCGCCGGCAACGCCTTCCTCGACGCGCTCGCCGCCCGGCGCCGCGCCGAGGGGCTGCCCGGCCAGTCGCTCGCCTGGGGCCTGTGGGCCACCGAGGGCGACGGCGGCTCCGTCAGCGGCGACGGCATGGCGGAGGAGCTGAACAGCACCGACCTCCAGCGCATGCGCCGCTCCGGCATCGGCGCGCTGTCCGCCGCCGACGGCCTGGCCCTGTTCGAGGCCGCCACCACCGCGGCCGACGCCCTCCTGCTGCCGCTCGCCCTGGACCTCGCCGCCCTGCGCGCCGCCGAAGACCTGCCCGCGCAGTTCTCCGCGCTGGTCCGCCGGCGCGCCCGTACCGCGGCCCGGACCGGCGCCCGCGCCGCCACGCAGGGCGGGCAGCTCGCCGCGCTGCCGGAGAAGGAGCGCCGCCGCGCCCTGCTGGACCTCGTACGCGGCCAGGTGGCCTCGATCCTGGGGCACTCCTCCACGGCCGAGGTCGGTCCCGACCGCGCCTTCAACGAGCTCGGCTTCGACTCGCTGACCGCACTGGAACTGCGCAACCAGCTCACCACCGCGACCGGGCTGCGGCTGACCCCGACGCTCGTCTTCGACCACCCGAACGCCCAGGCCGTCGCCGAGCACCTCGACACGCTGCTCGCCGGCTCCGCCACCGTCACCGTCACGGCGGCCGCGACCGCGGGCCCGGCCGCAGGCGACGCGGACGACCCGATCGTGATCGTCGGCATGGCCTGCCGCTACCCGGGCGGCGTCCGTTCCCCCGAGGAGCTGTGGAGCCTCGTCGAGGACGAGGTCGACGCGATCACCGAGTTCCCCGTCAACCGCGGCTGGGACATCGACGGGCTGTACGACCCCGAACCGGGCACCCCCGGCAAGGTGTACGTGCGCCACGGCGGCTTCCTGCACGACGCCGACGAGTTCGACCCCGCCTTCTTCGGGATGAGCCCGAACGACGCGCTGACCACGGACCCGCAGCACCGGCTGCTGCTGGAGGTCGCCCACGAGGCGCTGGAGCGCGCGGCGATCGACCAGGCCTCGCTGAAGGGCACGTCGACCGGTGTGTTCGCCGGGATCATGTACCACGACTACACCGGCAACAGCGCAGCCGGCTCGCTCGGCTCGGGCCGCGTCTCCTACACGTTCGGCCTCGAAGGCCCGTCCGTGACGGTGGACACCGCCTGCTCGTCCTCGCTGGTCGCCCTGCACCTCGCGGCGCAGGCCCTGCGCTCCGGCGAGTGCCCGCTGGCCCTGGTCGGCGGCGTGACCGTGATGTCCTCCACGGAGACCTTCGTGGAGTTCTCCCGGCAGCGCGGCCTGTCCAAGGACGGCCGGTGCAAGTCGTTCTCCGCCGCGGCGGACGGCGCCGCGTGGTCCGAGGGCGTCGGCGTCCTCGTGATCGAGCGGCTGTCGGACGCGCGGCGCAACGGGCACCAGGTACTGGCCGTGCTGCGCGGCAGCGCCGTCAACCAGGACGGCGCGAGCAACGGCCTGATGGCGCCGAACGGCCCCTCCCAGCAGCGGGTCATCCGCCAGGCCCTGGCCAACGCGGGCCTGTCCACCGCCGACGTCGACCTCGTCGAGGCGCACGGCACGGGCACCACCCTCGGCGACCCGATCGAGGCCCAGGCGCTGCTCGCCACGTACGGACAGGACCGCGGCGACGCCGAGCCGCTGTGGCTGGGGTCCATCAAGTCGAACATCGGGCACACCCAGGCCGCCGCGGGCGTCGCCGGCGTCATCAAGGTGGTCCAGGCGCTGCGGACAGGCATCATGCCGAAGTCGCTCCACCTGGACGCGCCGTCGGCCCAGGTCGACTGGGAGGCGGGCGCCGTCCGCCTCCTGGACGAGGCCCGCAAGTGGCCCGAGTCGGACCGCCCGCGGCGGGCCGGCGTCTCCTCCTTCGGCATCAGCGGCACCAACGCCCACGTCATCCTGGAGGCCCC
>NZ_JBHYVA010000916.1:0-2691 GCF_042750055.1 Streptomyces sp. NPDC059456 | reverse complement strand
GGGGCGCCACGGAAGGCGCTTCGGGGCCCGTGCCCTTCGCCACCGGCGGTGGTGCGGGTACCTCCGGCGGGGGCTTCGGGACCCCCGACCCCTCGTACGGACGGCTCCCGTACGAGGGCTCGTCCACGGCCGGGTCCTTCGAGGGGCGCGTGCCCCACACCGATCCCTCCTCCGGTGCCGGGGGCGGCGCAGGGTTCGCGACGCCCGGGGCCGACGCCTTCGCCGCGGGCCGCGGGCAGAACCCGTACGGGCCCTACGGCAGCCCCACCGAGACCGCGGGCGGCGGCGTCCCGCAGCCGCGGACGGCTCCCGACGCGGCCCGCCAGGTCACCCTCAGCGCCGCCGGACGGCGCTTCAGCTGCTCGGTGGTCGTCGCGGCGGCCGCCGTGGTGGCCGTACTGTCCGGCGGCGGTCTCTACGGGCTCGGGCTGCTGCCCGGCACCGGAGGCGACCGCGACCAGCACGCGTCGGGCGACTCCGCCGCCACACCCCCGAAGGGCTCGGGCGCGCCCTCGGCGGCCGGCACCCCCGTCCCCTCGGCGACGCCGAGCGGCACCCGGGCCGACGTGCCCGCCGAGCTCACCGGCACCTGGAAGGGCACCGTCACCACCGCCCGCGCGGGCCTCGCCAGCGAATTCCAGATCACCATAACGACGGGCAAGGTCGGTGACGTCGTCGGCCGGGACAAGTCGATCCTGCCCGTCCTGGGCACCGACTGCAGCGGCGACTGGAAGCTGGCCTCCGCCACCGACCGCTCCCTCGTCCTGGACACCGCGGGCAACACCAACCCGGCCCCCGGCATCTGCTCCAACGGCTCCTCCGACGAGCGCTTCACCCTCAACACCAACGGGACACTCCACTACAAGTCGGGCGATGCCCCGGCCGGAAACCCCGAAGGCGACCTGACCCGTATCCCCTGAAATCCGCGGCCGGGCCCTGGCGTAGGCTGGATCGGTCCGTACCTCTTGACACACCGCCGAAAGGTGACGCACCGGTGACCGACCAGGCCGCTCTCCAGTCTGTCCTCGACCGCGCCGCCGCAGGGGGCCGGATCACCAAGGAAGAGGCGCTCGACCTCTACCGGCACGCCCCGCTGCACGCGCTCGGCCAGGCCGCCGACGCGGTGCGCCGCCGCCGCTACGCCGGCACCGAGCACATCGCGACGTACATCATCGAGCGCAACATCAACTACACCAACGTGTGCGTCACGGCGTGCAAGTTCTGCGCCTTCTACGCGGCCCCGAAGGACACCAAGAAGGGCTGGTCCCGCGACCTCGACGACATCCTGCGCCGCTGCGCGGAGACCGTCGAGCTCGGCGGCACGCAGATCATGTTCCAGGGCGGACACCACCCGGACTACGGCGTGGAGTACTACGAGGAACACTTCTCCGCCATCAAGAAGGCGTTCCCGCAGCTGGTCATCCACTCCCTCGGCGCGTCCGAGGTCGAGCACATGGCCCGCATCTCCGGCGTCTCGGCGGAGGAGGCCATCCAGCGGATCCACGCCGCCGGCCTCGACTCCTTCGCGGGTGCCGGCGCCGAACTCCTCCCGGAGCGGCCGCGCAAGGCGATCGCCCCGCTGAAGGAGTCCGGCGAGCGCTGGCTGGAGATCATGGAGATCGCCCACAAGCTGGGCGTGGAGTCCACCTCCACCATGCTGATGGGCACCGGCGAGACCAACGCCGAACGCATCGAGCACATCGCGATGATCCGCGACACGCAGGACCGCACGGGCGGCTTCCGCGCGTTCATCCCGTACACGTACCAGCCCGAGAACAACCACCTCAAGGGCCGGACCCAGGCGACGGTCTTCGAGTACCTGCGGATGATCGCGATCGCGCGGCTCTTCCTCGACAACATCGCCCACATCCAGGGCTCCTGGCTCACCGTGGGCAAGGAGGCCGGCCAGCTCTCGCTGCACTACGGGGCGGACGACCTCGGCTCGATCATGCTGGAGGAGAACGTGGTCTCCTCGGCCGGCGCCAAGCACCGGTCCAACCGCCAGGAGATCATCGACCTGATCCGCAAGGCCGGCCGCGTCCCCGCGCAGCGCGCGACGACGTACGAGCACCTCGCCGTGCACGAGGACCCGGCGAACGACCCCGTCGACGACCGCGTGGTCTCGCACATCTCCTCCACCGCGATCGAGGGCGGCACGGCCCACCCCGAGCTGAAGCTCATCTCGACGAACTGAGGCCGTGTGCTGACGCTTCACACCGCCGACCTCCTGCTCGCCGGACCAGGGGCCGCGCCGCTGCCCGGCGGGGCGGTCCTCGTCGAGGGCGACCGGATCAGCCGCGTGGGCCCGTACGAGGAGCTCGGCGCGGCCTGGCCGCACGCGCGGGTCCGCCGCTGGCCCGGGGTGCTGACGCCGGGGCTGCTCGTGCACGGGGCGGACGCGCTGCTGGAGCGCACGTACTACCCGGACGACCCGTACGAGACCGCCGAACTCGGCGTGGAGCCGCTGAGCGGGGCCGAGGCGCTGGCAGGGCTGGCGATGACCGAGTCCCGCTGGGGCAACAGCGCCCGCCGGGCCACGCAGAAGCTGCTGGCCCGCGGAGTGGTCGCGGTGACCGGGAGGCTCACGGTCCCGGGGGGGGGCACCGCGGTGGTCCGCTCCCGCCTGACGCTCCTCCCGCCGAGCGCGGGGGGCGCGCCCCGCGCCCCCCCCCCGCCGCGCCGCGCGGGGCT
>NZ_JBHYVA010000915.1:0-2692 GCF_042750055.1 Streptomyces sp. NPDC059456 | reverse complement strand
AGACCCCGCCTCGCCCGGGGGGGGCCGGTGCGCCCGCGGTCTACTGGCGCCCGCTCGTCGTGGCGCGCCGACCCGAGCCGGGCGCGGGGCTCGCCGCCCGCCGCGCCGCCCCCCCGCGCCCGGATGGCCGATCGCAGACAGGACCAACTGCACGAACCGACGACTCGACCCGTGCGCGAAGACCAAACGCTCGTGATCGAGGATCCGTCCGTCCTCACCATGGTGAGGAACGGCCGCCTGGCTCGGGCCATCACGGATGCGGCGTGGAGTGAGCTGCGGCGGATGCTGGAGTACGAGGCCGGCTGGTACGAGCGCGAGCTGATCGTCGTGGACCGCTGGTTCCCCGGTTCGAAGCCGTGCTCGCATTGCGGGGCCGTCGTCGCCGCAATGCCGCTGCACGTCCGCACCTGGACGTGCCGGCACCGCGGAGTCACCCACGACGGGGACGGCAACGCGGCGATCAGCCTCCTGGCCGCCGGGCCGGCGGCGTCTGCCCGTGGAGCGGATGGAAGACCGCGCCGGGGGCCACTCCCGGCACGGCAGTCCGCGATGAAGCAGGAAGGCCCGCCCGCGGGGGCGGGAATCCGTCCCCCTAGGGAAGACGGCGAGGCCAAGCAACCCACAGTAGGTGTGTCAAACGCCGCACTGCCGAGCGCCATGCCCGCCGATACGCTACGCACCAGTAGCCAGCAGTAGTCAATCAATTGACCAGGCAGTTGACACCACACAGGGAGCCGCGACCCCGATGTCACAACCCTCAGAGCCGATCGACATGCACACGACCGCGGGCAAGATCGCGGACCTGCAGCGCCGGATCGACGAAGCCACTCACGCCGGGTCCGCGCGCGCGGTGGAGAAGCAGCACGCCAAGGGGAAGCTGACGGCGCGTGAGCGGGTCGCGCTGCTGCTGGACGAGGGGTCCTTCGTCGAGCTCGACGAGTTCGCCCGGCACCGGTCGACCGCCTTCGGGCTGGAGAAGACCCGGCCGTACGGCGACGGCGTCGTCACCGGCTACGGCACGGTGGACGGCCGTCCCGTGGCGGTGTTCTCGCAGGACTTCACCGTCTTCGGCGGGGCCCTCGGCGAGGTCTACGGCCAGAAGATCATGAAGGTCATGGACTTCGCACTGAAGACCGGCTGCCCGCTCGTCGGCATCAACGACTCCGGCGGCGCCCGCATCCAGGAGGGCGTCAGCGCGCTCGGGATGTACGGCGAGATCTTCCGCCGCAACGTGCACGCGTCGGGCGTGATCCCGCAGATCAGCCTGATCGTCGGGCCCTGCGCCGGCGGTGCCGTGTACTCGCCCGCCATCACCGACTTCACCGTGATGGTCGACCAGACCTCGCACATGTTCATCACCGGCCCGGACGTCATCAAGACGGTCACCGGCGAGGACGTGGGCTTCGAGGAGCTGGGCGGCGCCCGCACCCACAACTCCACCTCGGGCGTGGCCCACCACATGGCCGGCGACGAGAAGGACGCCATCGAGTACGTCAAGTCCCTCCTGGCGTACCTGCCGTCGAACAACCTCTCCGAGCCGCCCGCCTTCCCGGAGGAGGCGGACACGGAGGTCTCCGACACCGACCGCGAGCTCGACGTCCTGATCCCGGACAGCGCGAACCAGCCGTACGACATGCACACCGTGATCGAGCACGTGCTCGACGACGCGGAGTTCCTTGAGACGCAGTCGCTGTTCGCGCCGAACATCCTCACCGGCTTCGGCCGCGTCGAGGGGCACCCGGTGGGCATCGTCGCCAACCAGCCGATGCAGTTCGCCGGCTGCCTGGACATCGACGCCTCCGAGAAGGCCGCCCGTTTCGTGCGGACCTGCGACGCCTTCAACATCCCGGTGCTGACGTTCGTCGACGTCCCGGGCTTCCTGCCGGGCACCGATCAGGAGTACAACGGAATCATCCGGCGCGGCGCGAAGCTGATCTACGCGTACGCCGAGGCCACCGTCCCCCTGATCACCGTCATCACCCGCAAGGCCTTCGGCGGCGCGTACGACGTCATGGGCTCCAAGCACCTCGGCGCGGACCTGAACCTGGCCTGGCCGACCGCTCAGATCGCCGTCATGGGCGCGCAGGGCGCGGTCAACATCCTGCACCGCCGCGCCATCGCGGAGGCGGAGGAGGCGGGCACCGCCGAGGAGACCCGGGCCCGGCTCATCGCCGAGTACGAGGACACGCTGCTGAACCCGTACACGGCCGCCGAGCGGGGCTACATCGACGCGGTGACCATGCCGTCGGAGACCCGGGCGCACGTGGTCAAGGGGCTGCGCCAGCTGCGTACCAAGCGCGAGTCCCTGCCCCCGAAGAAGCACGGCAACATCCCCCTGTAGGAGGTCAGTCCTGTGGTGATCAAGGTCGTCAAGGGGAATCCGACGCCGGAGGAGCTGGCCGCCGCACTGGCGGTGGTCCAAGCGCGCGCGGCGGCGCTGGCAGCGGTACCGCCGGGCGCACCGCGGGTGGCGGACGCGTGGTCGGCACCGGCCCGGGTGGCGCGGCGGACGCTGCCGCAGCCGGGGCCGCGCGCGTGGGCCCGTACGTACTGGCCGGGCTAGTCCTTCCGGCCGTGAAGATGGCGTGAACGGACCGTGGGGGGGGGGGGGCGGGGGGTGATGGGGGCCCCCACCGCGGGGGGGGGCGGGGCGTGGGGGTGTGGGTTGAGTCACGAGCGGTCGGCGCCCCCC
>NZ_JBHYVA010000914.1:0-2710 GCF_042750055.1 Streptomyces sp. NPDC059456 | reverse complement strand
ACCCCCCCCCGGTCACCGCCCGCGGGGCGGCCTCCCGGGGCGGACCGCAGACCGGCGAGCCCGTCGGCGCCGACGCCACCCGGATCTCCGCGAGCGAGTCCGAGATCCCCCTGCCGCACCGCGACGGCGGCCCGCTGCGCGCCTACGACAACACCGGCAACACCGCCCACACCACCGGCGAGCCCGGCTTCGCCCCCGGCAGCGCCGGCCCCGACGGCCCGGACGTCTCCGTCGAAGTGATCAGCGCCGGGCAGCCCGCCGCCCCCGACCGGGCCGGGAACCCCGGCCGGCTCTCCGTCGCCGCCTCCTCGCACGGGGGCACCACCATGCTCACGCTCACCGCGTCCGGCGGCGCCCCGGTCGACTGGCAGCTCTGGTCCGACGCGCCCTGGCTGCGCGCGAGCCGCACCGCGGGCACGCTGACCCCGGGCGAAACCGTCACCGTGTGGATCACCGTCGACACCGGAGCGCAGCCCGTCGGCGCCTGGTCCGCGCGGGTCGGCGTGGACCCCGGCGGCGCGGTCGTCTCCATCCAGGGCCGCGGCCGCCCGGCCCCCACCCCGCCGGAACCCGAACACCCGACGCCTACGCCGACCCCCACGCCCACCCCGACGCCGACCCCCACGCCGACGGACACCCCCACGCCGACCCCGACGCCGACCGCATCAGGAGGAACGGTTTCCCCACCGGCGGACCCGAGCCCGCCGGCGCCGGGGTCGCCCTAGCCAGGGCGCCTGCGAGGTCCTACGGGAGCGGATCGGCGGGATGCGGGGCCATCGGCAGCAGCGAGGACAGTCGCGCCTCGCACAGCTTCACGAGGGCCTCGTACCCCTCCTTGCCCATCAGCTCGGTCAGCTCGGCGCGGTACGACACGTACACCGGGTCGCCGGCGCCGTGCGCGGACGTCGCCGACGTGCACCACCAGTGCAGGTCGTGCCCGCCCGGACCCCAGCCGCGCCGGTCGTACTCGCCGATCGACACCTGGAGCACCCGCGTGTCGTCGGGCCGGTCGATCCACTCGTACGTCCGGCGGATCGGCAGCTGCCAGCACACGTCCGGCTTCGTCTCCAGCGGCTCGCGCCCCTCGCGCATCGCCAGGATGTGCAGGGAACAGCCCGCCCCGGCGGGGAACCCCGGCCGGTTCAGGAAGATGCACGCGCCGTCCCAGCGGCGCGTCTGCTTCTCCCCGTCGTCGTCGTGCTGCGTCCACCCGGACTCGCTGCCGACGTCGTGGAACTGCCACAGCTCCGGCGTCAGCCGCGCCACGTGCCCCGCGACCCGCTTCTCGTCGTCCTCGTCGGAGAAGTGCGCACCGAGCGTGCAGCAGCCGTCGGAGGCCCGACCGGCCTGGATGCCCTGGCAGCCGCTGCCGAAGATGCAGGTCCAGCGGGAGGTCAGCCAGGTCAGGTCGCAGCGGAAGACCTGCTCGGCATCGGCGGGGTCCGGGAACTCCACCCAGGCCCGGGCGAAGTCGAGCCCCTTCTCGTCACCGACGACCGGCGCCCCGGCCCGGGCGGCCTTGGGCTTCCCGGCCGTCTTGGGCTTGCCGGTCTTGCCGGTCTTGTCAGCCTTTTCGGCCTTGCCGGCCTTCTCCGCCGGGTCGGTCGCCTTGGTGGTCCTGGACTTGTTGGCCTTCTTCGTATTTGGCACAAACCCAAGCCTAAGGGCCCCTTACTCCACCCATACTCCAGCCGCACAGTAGCGTTTCCTCCCATGAGACTCGGTGTCCTTGATGTGGGTTCCAACACGGTCCACCTGCTGGTGGTGGACGCGCACCCCGGCGCGCGCCCGCAGCCGGCGCACTCGCACAAGGTGGAACTGCGGCTGGCGGAGCTCCTCGACGAGCGCGGAGCGGTCACCCCCGAGGGCATAGAGCGCCTCATCTCGGTGATCGGCGAGGCCGCACAAGCCGCCGAGGACAAGGGCTGCGAAGACGTGCTGCCCTTCGCGACCAGCGCCGTGCGCGAAGCCCCGAACGCGGACGAGGTCCTGGCGCGGGTCAAACTCGAAACCGGCGTCGACCTGCCCATCCTGAGCGGCGAGGACGAGGCGCGGCTGACCTTCCTCGCCGCCCGCCGCTGGTTCGGCTGGTCCGCGGGCAAGCTGCTCGTCCTCGACATCGGCGGCGGCTCGCTGGAGATCGCGTACGGCATCGACGAGGACCCCGACGCGGCGGTCTCGCTGCCGCTGGGCGCCGGCCGCCTCACCTCGGGCTGGCTGCCCGGCGACCCGCCGGACGCGTCGGACGTACGGGCCCTGCGCCGGCACGCACGGGCCCAGATCGCCCGCACGGTCGGCGAGTTCAGCCGCTTCGGGGCCCCGGACCACGTGGTGGCCACGTCCAAGACCTTCCGGCAGCTGGCCCGCATCGCGGGCGCGGCCCGCTCGGCCGACGGCCTGTACGTCCAGCGGGACCTGACCCGCAAGTCCCTGGAGGAGTGGGTCCCGCGCCTCGCGGCGATGACCACCGCCCAGCGGGCCGCCCTCCCGGGCGTCTCGGAGGGCCGCGCGGCCCAGCTCCTGGCCGGAGCACTGGTCGCCGAAGGCGCGATGGACCTCTTCGGCGTGGACGAACTCGAAATCTGCCCCTGGGCCCTCCGCGAGGGCGTCATCCTCCGCCGACTGGACCACTTGCCGTCCTGACACCCCGATACGAGCCCCCCGGGCCGAGCCGGGCCGCCGGTACGAGCCCTGCGGCGCGGGCCGGCCC
>NZ_JBHYVA010000913.1:0-2714 GCF_042750055.1 Streptomyces sp. NPDC059456 | reverse complement strand
ACTGACGCGGCGCACTCCGACCCCCCCCGCGATGCTCCGCACCTCGCCAGCCCCGCCCCGGCCCGGGGCGGCAGGCCCCCCAGGCCCGGCCTGGCTCCGGCCCCGGCCCGGATCCGGCCTGGCTCCGGCCCGGCCCGGCCCGGTCACGCCTCCGCGGGGGCGGAGGGGGGCGGGGGTTCGCCGAAACGGGCCAGGGCCAGGGCCCCCGCCACCGCGACCGCGAAGCCCAGGACGGCCAGCCACGCCAGGCCCTCGCGGGTGCGGTCGCCGAGCCAGACCACGCCCACCACCGCCGGGCCGATCGTCTCGCCCAGCACCATGCCCGCCGTGGCCACCGTCACCGAGCCCCGCTGGAGCGCCGAGGTGAGCAGCAGGAACGCCGCGCCCCCGCCCAGCAGCAGCGCGTACACCGCGGGGTTCGTGAACGAGACGCCGTCGATGAGGCGGACCGCCACTTCCACCACCCCGAAGCCCGTTCCCGCCGCCAGGCCCAGGACCAGCGCCCGGGAGCGGTCCGGGAGCCCGCCCGCCACCGCTCCCACCAGCAGCACCAGCCCGGCCACCCCCAGCAGCCCCAGCTTCAGCGCGAACGTTCCGGTCCCCGCGCCCTCCTCGCCCGACGCCAGCCCCAGCATCGCCAGACCCGCGCAGACCACCCCGACCGCGCCCCATTCGGCGCCGCCCAGCCGTACGTGCAGCAGCCGCGCCGAGACCACCGCCGTCACCGCGAGGCTCGCGGCCAGCGCCGCGCTCACCGCGTAGATCGGCAGGTGCTTCAGCGCGATGATCTGGAGCACGAACCCGGTCGCGTCCAGCGCGAGGCCCAGCACGTACCGCCACTGCCGGGCCGCCCGCAGCAGCAGCGCCGTGTCCACCCCGGAGCCCGTCCCCGGCTCCGCCGCCCGCGCGGCCATCGCCTGGAGGACCGACGCCGTGCCGAAGCAGACCGCCGCACCGAGCGCGCAAATCATCCCAAGGAGCACGCAACGGACTCTAGGTGATGGAGGTCATGAGGGGGTTTCGACGGCCGGATTCCATCGCTCCGCCACCCCGCTCTAGTCTTGCCGCCATGGACGACAGCAGCAGAAGTGACGGCACCGCCCGACGCCGCATGCGCTCCGGCAGCGTGGCCCTCGGCGGCATGGGCCTGCTCGCCGCCGCCCTCGTGGCCTGCGGCAGCAGCAGCGAGCCGGACAAGCGCTGCGTGGACCGCACCACCCTGGAGAAGCTGAACACCAAGGAGTGCAAGAGCGGCAACGGGAGCAGCAGCCGCGGCGCCTACTACTACGGCGGCTCCGTCTCCAAGAACCGCGTCAGCGGCGGCAGCTTCGACAAGTCCGCCGTCACCCGCGGCGGCATCGGCGGCCACTCCGGCTCCAGCGGCGGCTGACCCGCGTGCGCCGTCACACCATCGAACCGCGGCCGGACTGGCAGAAGACCGTCGAGGAGCAGGGGCTGATCTACCCCCTCACCCGCTACCCCGACGACTCCCTGCGCCCCTACTGGGACGAGAGCGCGTACTACTCCTTCTCGCTCCCCGAGGTCGAGGCGCTGGAGAACGTCGTCGAGGAGCTGCACGCCATGTGCCTGGCCGCGGCCGCGCACATCGTCGAGCACGACCGCTTCGCGGACCTCGGCATCACCGATCCGCGCCTCGCGTCGCTGATCGCCGAGTCCTGGCGCCGGCGCGCCGAACAGCCCTCCCTCTACGGCCGGTTCGACCTGCGCTACGACGGCGGCGGCAGCCCGGCCAAGATGCTGGAGTACAACGCCGACACCCCCACCTCCCTCGTGGAGGCGGCCAGTCCGCAGTGGTTCTGGATGGAGGAGCGCTTCCCCGGCGCCGACCAGTGGAACTCCCTCCACGAGCGGCTCGTCGAGGCCTGGCGCCGGCAGGCGGAACTGCTGCCGCCCGGCCCGCTGCACTTCGCGCACTCCGAGACCGACGAGCTCGGCGAGGACCTGATGACGGTCGCCTACCTCCAGGAGACCGCCGAACAGGCGGGCCTGGAGACCGAGGCGCTGTCCGTGGAGCAGATCGGCTGGGACGGTCTGTCGGGCCGGTTCGTGGACCAGAAGCTCCGCTTCATCCGCAGCTGCTTCAAGCTCTACCCGTGGGAGTGGCTGGCCGGCGACGACTTCGGCCCGCAGGTCCTCGGTACGTACGACCACGGCGGCGGCTCGGGCACCACCGCCTGGATCGAACCGCTGTGGAAGATGCTGCTGTCCAACAAGGCGCTGCTGGCGATCCTGTGGGAGCTCTTCCCGGAGCACCCGAACCTGCTGCCCGCCTACCTCGACGGCCCGCGCGAGCTCGCGCGGACCACCGGGTACGCGGCGAAGCCGCTGCTGGGCCGTGAGGGCGCCGGGGTCACCCTGCACCCGGTCGGCGGCGAGCCGTTCACCCCGGCCGAGGACGAGACGTACGTCTTCCAGGGCCTGGCACCGCTGCCCGACTTCGACGGCAACCACGTCGTGCTCGGCGCGTGGGTCGTCGAGGAGGAGGCCGCGGGCCTGGGCATCCGCGAGTCGGCGGGGCCGGTCACGGACGAGTACGCCCGCTTCCTGCCCCACGTCATCCTCTAGGGTCTGTCCTTCGGATCATGCCGGGCCTGCGGCGTCTGCCGGCCTCCGGCCCCGGCCGCCCCGCGGCCCGCGCCGGCGGGGGGGGCGCCGCCGGCTGCCCGGGGTGGGTGGGGGGGCGGGCGGGGGGT
>NZ_JBHYVA010000912.1:0-2724 GCF_042750055.1 Streptomyces sp. NPDC059456 | reverse complement strand
TGGCGGGGGGGGGGGGGGGGTTTTTTTTGTGGTGGGGTGTGCCTCAGTTTTTTTTATCTACCTTCTGTGCTCAAAATGGGGGGGGGGTCGCTGGGGGGCCCCCCCCCGCTCCCACTTCCACCCGATCGGACTACAGAACCCGCTCAGGGGTTCGCGCCGCGGGTCGAACGCGTACGCCGCCCTCGTACGCCGGCCGCGTACCCGGTACGCGGTCAGCCCCGGCGCACGCCGTCCGCGAGCTCGCCCGCGAGGGCCCGTACGGCGGCCAGCCCGGCCGGCAGGTCCGGCGCGTCCAGCAGCAGCTTCACGAAAGCGGAACCGACGATCACCCCGTCGGCGAAGCCCGCGACCTGCTTGGCCTGGACGGCGTTGGAGACGCCGAGGCCGACGCAGACCGGGAGCTCGGTCTTCGTACGGGTGCGGCGGACCAGTTCCTGGGCCTCGTTGCCGACCGACTCCCGGGTGCCGGTGACGCCCATCAGCGAGGCTGCGTAGACGAAACCGGAACCGGCTGCCGTGATGGTCGCCAGGCGCTCGTCCCGGCTGCTCGGGGCGACGACGAAGACGGTCGCCAGACCGTGCTTGTCGGCGTGCTCGCGCCACAGCGCGGACTCCTGGACCGGCAGGTCGGGCAGGATGCAGCCCGCGCCGCCCGCCGCGGCCAGCTCGGTGGCGAAGCGCTCCACCCCGTAGCGGTCGATGGGGTTCCAGTACGTCATCACCAGCACCGGCGCCCCGGTCGCCGCGTGGGCCTCGCGCACGGTGCGCAGCACGTCGGCGATCTTGACGCCGCCGCGCAGGGCGATGTCGTCGGCGGTCTGGATGATGGCGCCGTCCAGGACCGGGTCGCTGTGCGGGAGGCCGACCTCGACCACGTCCGCGCCGCCCGCGATGACGGCCTTGACGGCCTCGATGCCGCCGTCGACGGTCGGGAAGCCGGCCGGGAGGTAGGCGACGAGGGCCGCGCGGTCCTCGGACTTCGCCTTGGCGAGGGTGTCGCTCAGCAGCTGGATGTTGCCCTTGGCGTTGGCGTCCGTGCTCACTTGCTCTCCCCCTCGGTGCCGGCCGCGTCGTCGTAGAGGCCGAAGTAGCGTGCGGCGGTGTCCATGTCCTTGTCGCCGCGGCCGGACAGGTTGACCACGATCAGCCCGTCCTTGCCGAGCTCCTTGCCCAGGTCGAGGGCGCCCGCGAGGGCGTGCGCCGACTCGATCGCCGGGATGATGCCCTCGGTGCGGGAGAGCAGGCGCAGGGCCTGCATCGCGGCGTCGTCGGTGACGGCGCGGTACTCGCCGCGGCCCGAGTCCTTCAGGAAGGAGTGCTCCGGGCCGATGCCCGGGTAGTCCAGGCCGGCCGAGATCGAGTACGGCTCGGTGATCTGGCCCTCCTCGTCCTGGAGGACGTACGAGCGGGAGCCGTGCAGGATGCCGGGTTCGCCCGCGGTGAGCGTGGCGGCGTGCTCGCCGGTCTCGACGCCGTGTCCGGCGGGCTCGAAGCCGACCAGGCGGACGTCCGTGTCCGGGATGAAGGCGTGGAAGAGGCCGATGGCGTTGGAGCCGCCGCCGACGCAGGCCGCGACGGCGTCGGGCAGCCGGCCGGCGCGCTCCAGGATCTGGCGGCGGGCCTCGACGCCGATGACCCGGTGGAAGTCGCGGACCATGGCCGGGAAGGGGTGCGGGCCGGCGACCGTGCCGAAGAGGTAGTGGGTGCGGTCCACGTTGGCGACCCAGTCGCGGAACGCCTCGTTGATGGCGTCCTTGAGGGTGCGGGAGCCGGACTTCACGGCGATGACCTCGGCGCCGAGCATGCGCATGCGGGCCACGTTCAGGGCCTGGCGCTGAGTGTCGATCTCGCCCATGTAGACGGTGCATTCGAGGCCGAAGAGGGCGCAGGCGGTGGCGGTGGCCACGCCGTGCTGGCCGGCTCCGGTCTCGGCGATGACGCGGGTCTTGCCCATGCGCTTGGTGAGCAGCGCCTGGCCCAGCACGTTGTTGATCTTGTGCGAGCCGGTGTGGTTGAGGTCCTCGCGCTTGAGGAAGATCCGGGCACCGCCGGCGTGCTCGGCGAACCGCGGCACCTCGGTGAGGGCGCTGGGCCGGCCGGTGTAGTTGACCATGAGGTCGTTGAGTTCGGCCGCGAAGGCCGGGTCGCCCTTGGCCTTCTCGTACTCGACGGCGACCTCGTCCACGGCGGCGACGAGTGCCTCCGGGATGAACTTGCCTCCGAAGTCGCCGAAGTAACCCTCGGCGTTGGGGACGTGACCCTCGGGGTCCGGAATGAAGAACGAGCTGCTGGACATGCCCAGTACTCCTACGGGTGCGATGGGATGGATGCACCGTATTGCGCCGTGGGCCCGCCGCACGCGCACCCCGCTGCGGGGGTGGGGATGCGTACGGGCGCAGCGGCCCGCGCCCGGAGCCGGCGGCTCGGGGCCACGGACCGTGAGCGAGCACCTACGGGCGGCACGGGGGACGGCGTCGGGAGACGACGTCAGACGTACCGGACCCGGTCGGTCCTCGTTACGGCGCGCCTGTGGTGCGCCATCGCATGCCGTTGACCTGGCCGGGCTCGGAGCCGATCACGTACCGGACCCGCCGCCCGTGCACGCCGCGGGCCCGGGCGCGGCCCCCGCGGGGGGCGGCGCCGCCCCCCCGGGGCGGGGGGGCCCCCCGCCCCGGGGGGGGGCCCCACCCGCGGCGCGGGCGGGGGCGGGGGGGGGGCGGGGGC
>NZ_JBHYVA010000911.1:0-2724 GCF_042750055.1 Streptomyces sp. NPDC059456 | reverse complement strand
CGCGCGCCGGGGCGGGGCCGCACCCCAGCGCGGCCCGCCCCCCGCCCGCCCCCCGGGGGGCGCGCTGGGCCCGCGCGCCCCGGGCGGGCGGCCCCGCCCCCCCCCCCGCCGCCCCGGAGGGCGGGCCCGCGGCACGGACGGGCGGGGCTCCCGTCGCGGGCGCGGCCGCCGGCGCCACCGGGAGCGCGGCGGCGAGCGTCCGCGGACCGGCGCCGCCCGGCGCGCCACCCCGGCGGCCGTGTCCCTTCCCGGACGGCTGCGTCCCGTGAGCGGCCCGCTCCTTCGCCCCCTGCGCGGCGCCGGCGGGCAGCGGCGTCCACCCGAAGGCCAGTGCGCTCCCGCCGATCCCGAGCCCCCGATCGAGCCCGTGGAAGTGCCTCCCGTGCGTCGTCCGTGCGCAGGGGAAGTGCGTGAGACAGGTCTGCCATACTGCGGGCATCCTGTGGCAGTTCGAGGCTGGGGCCGAATTTGAATAATAGTCAACAGCGTGGTGCGGGCGGGCGTTCGCAGGTCCGCAGAGCCGAACTCATAGCGACCGGGCGCAAGTTGTTCGCCGACACCTCGTACGACGCGCTCTCCATGGACGACATCGCCAAACAGGCCGGCGTCGCCAAGGGTTTGATCTACTACTACTTCAAGAGCAAGCGCGGCTACTACCTCGCCATCGTCGAGGACTCGGTCGCCGAGCTCGTCGCCCGCGCCGCCGGGGAACCGGACCTGCCCAAGGTCGAGCGGGTGCGCCGCACGATCGACGGCTACCTCCGTTACGCCGAGCAGCACCAGGCCGCCTACCGCACCATCGTCACCGGGGGAGTGGGCTCCGACGCCGAGGTCCTCGCCATCCGCGACGCGGTCCGCGAGGAACTGGTGGCCACGATCGCCGAGGGCGCGTACGGGAGCCGCACCATCCCGCCGCTCGCCCGGCTCGCGCTGGTCGGCTGGCTGTCCGGGGTCGAGGGGACCACCTTGGAGTGGATCGGCGCACGGGCCGCCGACGCCGCCGCCCCGGCCGCGTCCGCAGATGCCGACAACGATGCCGACAACGATGTCGACGCCCACGGCGGCTCCGACGGCGGCTTCGATGACGGGGGTGACGATGACGCGGATGCCGGCGTCGCGGCGGACGGAGCGGGTGCCGATCCCCGACCCCCGTCCCCGCAACCCGACCGGACCCGGCTCGGAGCCCTGCTCGTGCGCCAGCTGCGCGCGACCCTGACGGTGATCGGGGAGTTCGTCCCGGAGTGTCCGCCCCCGCCCCTTCCCGAAGAGGCGTTCGAGACCGTCGGTGATCTTGCCCCGGTGACGGGACGCTCCTGATCGGGCATACTCAAGCCGCCGCAGCCACTGAACTGCCCCTTCCGTGATCCGGGAGGGCAGTATCGGCTGTGAGAGCACCGAGACCCGGCGGCGCGTCCCACACCTCACGCGTCGCCGCCGTGCCCGACGAGGGAGGAGAGCGCCGCCATGACTGACCGCGCCCCGCAGCCGGTGGACCGTCAGCTGCCCACCGAGGAGTCCCGGGATCTCCTCGCACTCGTACGAGAGATCGCCCAGCGGGAGATCCGCCCCGTGGCCGCCGACGAGGAGGACGCCGGACGCTTCCCGCGCGCGATCTTCACCCTGCTGTCGGAGGCCGGCCTGCTCGGTCTTCCGTACGCCGGTGAGTACGGCGGCGGCGAGCAGCCGTACGAGGTCTACCTCCAGGTCCTGGAGGAGCTCGCCGCGGCCCGTCTGACCGTCGGGCTCGGCGTCAGCGTGCACTCCCTCGCCTGCCACGGCCTGGCCGGATACGGCACCGAGGAGCAGCAGAAGGCCCACCTGCCCGCCATGCTCGGCGGCGGCCTGCTCGGCGCCTACTGCCTCTCCGAGCCCGCCTCCGGCTCCGACGCCGCCTCGCTGACCACCAAGGCCGTGCGCGACGGCGAGGACTGGGTCATCACCGGCACCAAGGCCTGGATCACCCACGGCGGGGTCGCCGACTTCTACACCGTCCTCGCCCGCACCGGCGGAGAGGGTCCCAAGGGCATCACCGCCTTCCTGGTGCCCGGCGACGCGGAGGGCCTGACGGCCGCCGTCCCCGAGAAGAAGATGGGCATGAAGGGCTCGCCCACCGCCCAGCTGCACTTCGACGGGGTCCGCGTCCCGGACACCCGCCGCATCGGCGAGGAGGGCCAGGGCTTCACCATCGCGCTGGCCGCCCTGGACGCGGGCCGCCTGGGCATCGCCGCCTGCGCCATCGGCGTCGCGCAGGCCGCCCTGGACGAGGCCCTCACGTACGCCCTGGACCGCAAGCAGTTCGGCCACCCGATCGCGGACTTCCAGGGCCTGCGGTTCATGCTCGCCGACATGGCCACCAAGATCGAGGCCGGCCGGGCGCTGTACCTGGCGGCCGCGCGGCTGCGCGACGCGGGCAAGCCGTTCTCCCGCCAGGCGGCGATGGCGAAGCTGTTCTGCACCGACGCCGCCATGGCCGTCACCACGGACGCGGTCCAGGTCCTCGGCGGCTACGGGTACACCGCGGACTTCCCGGTGGAGCGGCTGATGCGCGAGGCGAAGGTCCTCCAGATCGTCGAGGGCACCAACCAGATCCAGCGCATGGTCATCGCCCGCCACCTGGCCGGTCCAGAATCGCGTTGATGCCCGACCCGGTCCTGGAGGTGTGCCCGGCCCTGGCCGACGCCGCACACAAAGAGCGGGTAGGGGGCGGTCTCTTATTCACAAAAG
>NZ_JBHYVA010000910.1:0-2725 GCF_042750055.1 Streptomyces sp. NPDC059456 | reverse complement strand
GAGTTCTCAAGGAACGGACGCTTCCTTTGTACTCACCCTCTCGGGCTTTCCTCCGGGCTTTCGTTCTTCGTTCTTGCGTTTCCGACTCTATCAGACTCTTTCGTGTCCGATTCCCGGTCGAAGCGGGATTCGCTTTCCAGGTCTTCGCTTTCGCGTTTCCCTTTCCGGCGATGCCGACTCTATCAGAAGTTTTCCACCGGATTTCCCGGCTTCGGATTCCTGGATGAGGAGTCGAGTGCATGCCCGAGGAATTCGATTCCGTAGGCACGCGGGGGGGGTCTTGCAGTTGGCTGCCGAACTTGGTCGGTTCCAGGCAACCGTTCAACTCTACAACTGGCCCCCGGAGGTGTCAAAACGAGGGCCGCCCCAGGTCAGAGGCGTGTGCGCGCCGGGTACCGCAGCCCGCTACTGGATGCTCGTGAGGTGCGGATGTCCCGGTTCTGCTGGGCAGGCGAACACGTTCAGCTTGCCCCAGCGGCCCACCGCCACTCCGGTGGCCGCCCCGCCCCCGCCGACGGCCGGGTCCCGTTCCTCGAGCGGCATCCAGCTGCCGCTGCCGCCGTCCCACTCCGAACTGTCGATGGTCAGCAGCAGTTCCATCGGGGCCGCGCAGGCCGGGCAGTCCGCGGCGCCGGCGTCGGTCAGGTTCCAGGACGCATGGCCCCCGGCACGCCAGCCGGGCGGGATGGACAGGTCGAACTGGTAGGTCGGCCAGTCCCATTCCTCCACGCCCGCTTCCTCGGCCTCCTCCTCGAGGGCCTCTTCCCTGGCCTCGATCCGCGCGCTCAGCTCTTCGGGCAGCAGCCCTGCGAAGGGATACGTGACCACCTGCTCGGGGTGCAGCACGCACGGCTCGGGTACGTACCCCTCGGAGCCCACGAGCTCCGGCGCGGGCGGCTGCGCCATGACCGTGACGACCTCCCCCGACCGGCGCCAGCGCAGGTCCAGCAGCATGCCGGTCCGGTTCGCGCCGTGCGCGTCGAAGGGGCACCAGAACACCTGGAGCAGATCGCAGTCCTGCGGCCCCGCGAGCAGGTCGGGCACGTCCCGGCGGTACAGCTGGGCCAGCCCGATCATCGGGAGCGGATGCGTCTCCCCGCTCTCCCCCACCGCCCGGTGCCTGCGCCTGAGCTCCTCCAGGAGCCGCCGCTCCTCGTCGGTGGGGCCGGAGTCCGGGTTCCGGGTCCACGCGGCGGCCAGCAGCTGCCGCTCCTGGTGGATGTCCGCGGGGCGTCGGCCGCGCCGGTGGGGGTGCGGGTCGGTGCACACCGGCCACGGCTCGTCCGCCGGCCAGAGCATCGGCCCGCCCACGGAGCTCATCGACGCGTCGGGGCTGCCCGGCCGCGGGTGCAGCCGGGTGGTCGTGCCGCGGTGGGCGGCGAGCCCGGGGAAGAGCACCTCGACGTCGAGCGGGCGCGGTGGCGTGGTCCTCGTCATGATCCCGAACCCTACGGGCGCGTCCGGTACGAACCGATGTCGTCATCGGCGAGCGCGGTGCCGATGGCGCCGGCCGAGCACAGCGATCGTCCGAGTTCCCCGGTGAGGATGCGCGGGTGCCGGCGCCACCACCACAGGTCGGGCCCGGGCAGCCTGTGGAACTGGTCGAGTGCCTGGCCGTCGTCGTCGACGGTCGCCGCCTTGTACCGGTCGTCCAGGGCCTTGATCCGTGGCGTCCAGAGCTGGACGACGTGTTCGTCCAGCAGGATCCACGCCTCGTGGAGCCAGTTACGGCAGTAGAGGTCGTTGGTGTACTCGTCGATGTCGTCGTCGTACCCGCGCTCGATGCCGCCCACCAGGGCGGCCCACGCGTGCACCCTCTCGTCGACCGTGAACGCCGTCCGCCAGCCGCGCCGCCGCAACAGCTCTCCCACCTCGGTTTCAGAAGCCACGGCGTGAGGCTCTCATGTCGAGCAACGGCCCACCGGGGGTCAGAGGTTGACGCGTTTGAGGTAGACGCGGTGGCGGTGGGGGATGGTCTGGTACCAGAGCATCAGGTGTTCGTCCTCGTACGTGCGCAACCGCATCGGGCTGGGGTCCTCGTAGAGGCTGCCGTCCTTCGGGTCGATGGCCATCGCGGCCAGGTCGACCAGCCCCTCCATGACAACGGCGACCAGCTCCTGCTGCTCCGGCGGCATGTCGCCGAGCACCCACGGTCGGCTGGGGTCGCACTCCCACGCCCAGCCGCTGTCGTTCTCCGCTCCTTCGCCCCGCGGAGTCACTGCCCGATCTCGCGCTGGGCCTCGGCCAGGATGCGGCTGCTCGTTTCCATGGCTGCCTTGAACTGTTCCTCCGTGGCGGCCGGGTCGCCGGCCGTGGCCTCGGCCTGGAGCAGTGCCGCCGCGCGGGCCGGCCAGCGGTGGATGGCCACATGGGTGGCCCACTTGATCAGGAAGAAGCGGAGCGGGTTGATGGCGCCCGTCTCCGCGGCCCGGTCGAACGCCGCATGGCACTCCCGGTCGAACTCTGCGAGGTGCGGCATGTCGATCCGGCGGACGGCATCCCGCAGGGCTTCGCGCGTCATGGCCGGCTGGGGGATGAGCGGACCGTCGTCTTCGAGGTGCTGTGCTGTCATCGTGCCTCCAGGGGAACGCTCGCCACGATACCCAGCAGCCCTGCCAAAAGCCCCCCTGAACGCAGAAAAGCCCCGCACCGAACCCATAAGGGCTGGTGCGGGGCTTTCCCACAATGATTGTTCGGCGGCGTCCTACTCTCCCACAGGGTCCCC
>NZ_JBHYVA010000909.1:0-2745 GCF_042750055.1 Streptomyces sp. NPDC059456 | reverse complement strand
GGGGTGGGGGGGGGGGGTGGGGGTGGGGGGGGGGGGGGGGGTGCCCCCGCCCCCCCTTACCCGGGGGGGCCCCCGCCCCCCGGGGGGGGGGGGGGGCCCCGGGGGCCGGGGCGCGGACCGGGTCGTGGGCCCGGGCCGGCGGCCTACCAGTTGGCGGGCGCGTAGTCCTTGAGGAAGACGCCGTACAGGTCCTCGCCGGCCTCGCCGCGCACGATCGGGTCGTAGACCCGGGCCGCGCCGTCGACCAGGTCGAGCGGGGCGTGGAAGCCCTCCTCGGCCAGGCGCAGCTTGTCGAAGTGCGGGCGCTCGTCGGTGATCCAGCCGGTGTCGACCGAGGTCATCAGGATCCGGTCGGTCTGGAACATCTCCTGGCCGCTGGTCCGCGTCACCATGTTCATGGCGGCCTTGGCGGCATTGGTGTTGGGGTGCCCCGCACCCTTGTAGCCGCGGCTGAACACGCCCTCCATCGCCGAGACGTTGACGATGTGGGCACGCCCGCTGCCCGCACGCCGGGCGGCCTCGGCCATGGCCGGCCGCAGGGCGCTGATCAGGATGAACGGCGACGTGTAGTTGCACAGCTGGGTTTCGAGCAGCTCGACCGGGGAGATCTGGTCGATGGTCTGCACCCAGGTGTTGGTGTCGACGACGTCCGGCAGCAGGCCGCCGGCGTCGATGGCGGTGCCGTCGAGGTGCCGGGCGATGCTCGCGTTGCCCGCGACCAGGGCGAGGTCGGCGACCTTCTGCGCTTCGAGGCCGCTCACCCCGACGGGCAGCGCCGCCAGGCCGTCGACCGCGCCGGAGTTGAAGGCGCCGATGACGTGGTGGGCGGGGAGCTCACCGGCGGGCAGCGG
This sequence comes from Streptomyces sp. NPDC059456, assembly GCF_042750055.1. NCBI lineage: Bacteria > Bacillati > Actinomycetota > Actinomycetes > Kitasatosporales > Streptomycetaceae > Streptomyces > Streptomyces sp. NPDC059456. The sequence goes on along the minus strand of NZ_JBHYVA010000909.1, from coordinate 1,894 downwards.
GGCGCCCTCCCCCTCGACCAGCGCCGCGTAGGCGGAGGGCAGGCGGCGCACGGTCTGCGTCGCGTTGTTGATCAGGATGTCCAGCGGCCCGGCGGCGGCCACCTGGTCGGCGAGCGCGACGGCCTGGGCCGGGTCGCGCAGGTCGATGCCGACGACCTCCAGGCGGTGCATCCAGTCCGCGGAGTCGTCCATCGCCTTGAAGCGGCGGATGGCGTCCTTGGGGAAGCGCGTGGTGATCGTGGTGTGGGCGCCGTCGCGCAGCAGCCGCAGCGCGATGTACATGCCGATCTTGGCCCGGCCGCCCGTGAGCAGCGCTCGCTTGCCGGAGAGGTCGGCGCGGGCCTCGCGCCTGGTGCGGTTCTCGGTGGCGCAGTCCGGGCAGAGCTGGTGGTAGAAGTAGTCGACCTCGACGTACCGCGTCTTGCAGACGTAGCAGGAGCGCGGGCGCTGGAGTATCCCGGCGATCCGGCCGGCCTCCGTGACCGAGGTGGGCAGGATGCCCTCGGTCTCGTCGTCGATGCGCTCGGCGGAGCCGGTCGCGGTCGCCTCGGTGACGGCCTTGTCGTTGGCGGTCTTGGCGGCGCGGCGCTCTTGGCGGCGGCGCTGCTTGACCGTGCGGTAGAGACCTGCGGTGGCGCGGCGTACGGTGATGGCGTCGGGGTGGTCGACGTCGATCTTGTCCAGCTCGTCGAGCACGCTGAGGCAGAGCGCCAGCCGCTCGGGGTCGATGCCCGGCCCGTAGGCGTGGTCGTCCCCGCTCACGTGGTTGTCTTCGGTCACCGTCATGGCCGCTGCCGTTCCTTGATCACTCGTCCGCGTCCGCCTGCTGCGGAAGTCCTCAAAACCGCCACTGTACGGATCCGACGCGCCCGGGACCAAACCCGCCCCCGCACGCCTCACGCACGGCGACGCGGCCGTCACCGTGGGCAGCCTCGAGCGGGCCTGTACTCCTTGCGGAGTATGCCTGGGGTATCACCGATGACCACCTCCAGGGGGAGGAATAGGCAGCTCAGGTCGGGCATTGTGGAATTCATGAGTGCCCTCGCGCTGTCGGTCCTGCTCTGCCTGGTGTCCGCCCTCGCGTACGCGGGCGGCGCGATCGTCCAGGAACAGGTCGCGGCGAGCACCCCCGACCGCCCGTACGCGCCGCTGCGCCGGGCCGGCTGGTGGTGCGCGGTCGGGCTGAACGGCATGGGCGCGCTGCTGCACGTGGTGGCCCTCGCGTACGGGCCGCTGAGCCTGGTGCAGCCGCTGGGCGCGCTGACCATCGTCTTCGCGCTGCCGATGGCGGCCGTCTTCGTGCACCGCCGGGCGGGTGCGGCGGCCTGGCGCGGCGCGGTGCTGGCCACGGTGGGGCTGGCCGGGCTGCTGGCCCTGACGGGCGGGGCCGGGGACGCGGACCGGCCGCTGGCCGGCGGGGAGCGGAGCCTGCTGCTGGTCGTCACCGCGGCCGGGGTGGCCGGGCTGTTCACGGCGGCCCACCGGATGCACCGGCCGGTGCTGCGCAGCGTGCTGCTGGCGGCCGCGGCCGGGACCGCCTTCGGCATGGCCTCCGTGTTCACCAAATCGGTGGCCGAGGGGGTCCCGCCGGGCGCGCTCGGCGCGCTGTGGCCCGATCTGGCGGCGATCGCCGTCCTGGCGTCCGGCGGGCTGCTGCTCTCGCAGGCGGCCTACCGGGGTGCGGGGCTGACCGCGCCGCTCGCCACCGTCACGGTGGTCAACCCGGTGGTCGCGGCGGCCGTCGGCATCTCGGTGTTCGACGAGGGCTTCCGGTACGGGGCGGCGGGCACGGCGGCGGGGGGGGGCGGCGGCGGGGGGGCGGGGGGGGGGCGGATGCGGGTGGGGGGGGTGGCGCCGCGCCGACGCGGGGGGCCTGCCCAGGCCCCCCGCCCGG
>NZ_JBHYVA010000908.1:0-2757 GCF_042750055.1 Streptomyces sp. NPDC059456 | reverse complement strand
GTCCCGGGCCGGACGTACCACGTCGGCCGGGACCCCCTCTGCGAGATCTGCCTCGACGACGCCCGCGTCTCCTGGCACCACGCCCTGCTGCGCCCCGACGGCGACCACTGGACCGTGGAGGACGAGAACAGCACCAACGGCACGTGGGCCGACGGCCACCGCATCCACGAGTGGAGCGTCGGCGCGGGCAGCGAACTGCGCTTCGGCAGCGCCGCGGACGGCCCGCGCGCACTGCTCCTGGGCCCCGCCCCGGTGACCCCAGCGGCCCCGGTGGCCCTGGTGACCCCGGCCGCCCCCGTGACCCCGGCCGCCCCGGCGGACCGGGCGGCTCCGGACGGCGGCTCCCGACCGTCCTCGGTCTCCCACCCCTCCCTGACCGGCACCTTCCGCCGCCCCACCACCGTGCGCCCGCTGCCCGAGCGGACCGCCGTGCGCATCGGCCGAGCCCCCGGGAACGACCTCGTCATCGACGACCTCGTCGTCTCCCGCCGGCACGCCGAACTGCGCGCCCTCGCCGACGGCACGTACGAGATCGCCGACCTCGGCAGTCACAACGGCACCTTCCTCAACGGCACCCGCACCGACCGCGCCCCCGTCACCGAGGGCGACATCATCGGCATCGGCCACACCGCCCTGTGCCTCGTCGGCGACCAGCTCCAGGAGTACGTCGACACCGGCGAGGTCTCCCTCGACGTCCAGGACCTCGCCGTCGCCGTCGACCACGGCCGCAAGACCCTCCTCGACCACGTCTCCTTCCCCGTCGGCGCCAAATGCCTGCTCGCCGTCGTCGGCCCCAGCGGAGCCGGCAAGTCCACCCTCCTCGGCGCCCTCACCGGCCTGCGCCCCGCCGACCACGGCAGCGTCCTCTACGACGGCCGCGACCTCTACCGCGACTACGCCGAACTGCGCAGCCGCATCGGCCTCGTCCCCCAGGACGACATCCTGCACGCCCAGCTCACCGTCCGCCGCGCCCTCACCTACGCCGCCGAACTGCGCTTCCCGCAGGACACCGCCCCCGCCGAACGCCAGGCCCGCGTCGACGAGGTGATCGGCGAACTCGGCCTCGGGCAGCGCGCCGACCAGCCCATCCACAGCCTCTCCGGCGGCCAGCGCAAACGCGTCTCCGTCGCCCTGGAACTGCTGACCAAGCCCTCCCTGCTGTTCCTGGACGAGCCCACCTCCGGCCTCGACCCCGGCATGGACCGCTCCGTCATGCACATGCTGCGCGGCCTGGCCGACGACGGCCGCACCGTCATCGTCGTCACCCACAGCGTGCTCAGCCTCGACGTCTGCGACCGGCTGCTGGTCCTCGCCCCCGGCGGGCGCATCGCGTACTTCGGACCGCCCGGCGAAACCCTCGGCTTCTTCGGCTTCGCCCAGTGGCCCGAGGCCTTCGAAGCGTTCGAGAACCAGCAGGACCGGGACTGGGCCGCGCAGTACCGGTCCTCCCCGCAGTACCGCAGGTACGTACAGCACGCCGCGCGGCAGCCCCGGCAGGACGCGGACCGGTCCCCGGCGGCCGCGTTCGCCGCCCCGCCGCCCAAGGCCCAGAGCTGGGGCGCCCAGCTCTCCACCCTGATGCGCCGCTACGCCGCCGCGCTCAGCGCGGACCGCACCTTCCTCGCCATCATGATCGCGCTGCCGTTCGTCATGGGCGCCATGGCCCGCGCCCTCGCGGGCAGCAGCCTCACCCAGGAGACCGCGATCAACGCCCTGCTCATCCTGTGCGTCGGCGGCGTGCTGACGGGCGCCGCCAACGCCGTACGCGAGCTGGTCAAGGAACGCGTCATCTACCAGCGGGAACGGGCCGTCGGACTGTCCAGATCCGCCTACCTGATGTCCAAGGTGCTGGTGCTCGGCGCCGTCACCGTCGCGCAGGCCGTGGTGCTGACGCTGGTCGGCCTCTACGGGGTCGACACCAACGCCCCCGGCGGCAAGGGAGTCTTCCTGCCACCCCTCGTCGAGATCACCCTCGCCGTCGCCCTGCTGTCCTTCACCGCCATGATGCTCGGCCTGCTGGTCTCGGCCCTGGTCCGCAAGGAGGAGGTCACCATGCCGCTGCTGGTCCTCCTCGCCATCGTCCAGGTGGTCTTCTGCGGAGCCCTGCTCCAGCTCGACGGCGTACCCGTCGTCGGACAGCTCGCGTGGCTGGTGCCCTCCCGGTGGGCGCTCGGCGCCATGGCCGCCACCATCGACCTCGGCGCGATCGTGCCCGGCAAACTCACCGACGACCCGCTCTTCGCGCACAGCCCCGGGGTGTGGCTGCTGGACATGGGGATGCTGGTGGCCCTGTCCGTCCTGTTCGGGGTGGTGGTCCTGCGGCTGCTGCGCCGCCACGAACCCGCGATCATGCGGAAGTAGGCGCCGATGACCAGCCCGGCCGGTCCCGCCGCCTTCCACCCCACCCACGTGGTCCCCCGCGAAGGGCTGCCCGCCTGGGAGGAACCCGACGTCTCCCGGCCGGCCGCGGCCCTGGACCCCTTCCTGCCCGTGCAACTGCTGTCCCGGCGCGGGGAGTGGGGGGAGATCCTGTGCGCCAACGGCTGGTCCGCCTGGGTGGACGGACGGCTCCTGGTCGCCGTCCCGGAGCCGCCACCGGCCGGCGCCATGCCGCCGGCCCGCACCGAGGACCCGCTGCCGCTGCTCGCGCGCGGCGCCGAGACCCTGGAGCACTACCGGCGGGCCGTCGCGGAACACGCCCCCGGGCGGCCCCGCCCCCGGGCGGCCCCGGGCGCGGCCCCGGCGGCGCGCGCCCGC
>NZ_JBHYVA010000907.1:0-2770 GCF_042750055.1 Streptomyces sp. NPDC059456 | reverse complement strand
GCCTGGAGGCGCGCGAGGGTGTTCAGGAGGGACATGCGGCGGCCTCCAGGGCCTCGGCGCGCAGCCGGGCCGCCCGGTGCAGCGCGGCCGCGGCCGGGTCGTCGGGGCTGCCGCCGCCGGACGCGGCCGCGAGGGCCTCCCCGACGGTGGTGAGCGCTCCGAGCTCCCCCCGTACGGAGCGGCCCAGCGCGGTCACCTCGTCGGCCGCGCGGGCCCGCTCGCGGCAGTGGAAGGCGAGCTCGCAGGCGGCCAGGCACTCGGGGGCGTAGGCGGCCTCGACCGCCGAAACGGCGGCGGTCAGCTCCTCGGCGGGCAGCGAGGGGTCGAAGCCGAGCCCCTCGGGCAGGGCCGCGGCCAGTTCCTCGACCCGGGTCAGCCGCTCCAGCCGGCGCCGGGTCACGGCCCGCTCGCGGCGGACGTCGACGGGCGCGGCCGCGGGCAGGTTGGAGAAGTCCTTCGGGCAGACGAGCAGCACGGTGTGCCCGACCACGGCGGAGGCCAGCTTTCCGGCGGTCTTCTCCAGGGCCAGCACGTACACGGCGGCCTGCCGGGCGGCGGCGCCCACCTTCGCGGCGTCGGCGGCCCCGTCGATCATCGGGAACGACTTGATCTCCACGACGGTCCAGCGGCCGTCGGGGTGCACCACGACGGCGTCCGGTTCCAGGTAGGCGGGGGAGCCCGCGACCTCCAGGGCCAGCATCGGGTGGTCCAGCAGGGTCCAGGCGCCGGAGGCGGCCGCGGCGGCGGTGGCCTCGCGCAGCGCGAGGGCGGTGCGGGCGGCGCGGCCCTCGGGCCCGGCGGCGGTCAGATCGGGGACGCGGGCGTCCGGGCCGGGCGGCTCGGCGCCGGCGCCCAGGTGCCGGTGGACCAGTTCCAGCAGGACGGCTCCGCCGTCGCCCTTGACCCTGGCCTCGAAGGAGTTCCCGCGGGCGATGGCGAACTGCGACTGGCCGAACGGGGCGGGCGAGCCCAGGGCCGCGGCCAGGGCCGTCTTGTCCACGCCGGCGCCGTCGAGCAGGGTGCGTCTGCCGCAGCCGGGGTTGGCGGCGAGCGCCGCCAGCGCACGGGCGTCGAGCGGACGGGGCGGCACGGCGGGGCCGCGCAGGTCAGCGAGCCGCTGCCGCAGTGTCGTCGTCGGAGGCGGGCCGCTGGGCGGGTAGGAGCTCACGGGCGGAAGTGTCCCATCCGCCACTGACAATCGTGGTCGTACCGCGAAAACCGGCTGCTCGGCCGGGCAGCCGGCGCACGATCGCGTACCCGGCGGCCATCACGGCGACCCCGGCGGCCGCGTCCAGGAAGTAGTGGTTGGCGGTGCCCATGACCACGAGCGCGGTGAGGGCCGGATAGGCGATGCCGAGTCCCCGCAGCAGCGGGCGGCGCCCGTAGCGCCACAGCAGGACCCCGCACCACAGCGCCCAGCCGACGTGCAGGCTCGGCATGGCCGCGTACTGGTTGGTCAGGCCCCCGAGCCCGCGCGGGGCACTGGCCTCGGCGCCCCACCAGCCGTAGCCGCTGTACTGGGCCATCGTGTCGGTGAACCCGTACGCGGGGTCCAGCAGCCGGGGCGGGCAGGTGGGCATCAGGGCGAAGCCGACGAGCCCGAGGAGGGTGGAGAGCACCAGCCAGGTGCGGGCGCCGCGGTAGTGCCCCGGCCGGTGCAGGTACAGCCAGACCAGCACGGCCGGGGTGACGAGGTAGTGCAGGGAGGCGTAGACGAAGTCGGCGGGTATCCCGAGCAGTCCCTGGCCGGAGAAGAGCCGGTTGAGGGGGTGTTCGAAGTCGATCCCCAGCAGCTCCTCGGTCCGCAGGATCGCGATCCCGTGGCCGGTGGCGAGGTGCACGTCACCCCGGGCGAGGAGTCTGCCACCGGTGTACGCGCCGTAGACGAGCCCCAGGAGCAGCAGTTCGGCCCACCACCGGGCGGGCTTCTGCCGATCAGTCATACGTCGTAGGACGCTTGTGCGACGGGGTGGGTTGCCCGGTGTTCACGTGATGGATGATGGATGGACGACGCATTCGCCCGAAGACGTGCGAACCCGTATGAACCACATGAACCGGGTACGAACCCTTACGCACCGGGAGTATCTTCTATGGCCCCCCGCATCCTCCTGGCCCGCCACGGCCAGACGGCGTGGTCCCAGCTCGGCAAGCACACGGGACGCACGGACGTGCCCCTGCTGGAGGAGGGCAGGCGGGGCGCGAAGCTGCTCGGCGAGCGGCTGGCCCGCGCCCCGTGGAACGGGCTGCCCGGCGTGGAGGTGCGCACCAGCCCCCTGGTCCGCGCGAGCGAGAGCTGCGACCTGGCGGGCTTCGGCGCCCGGGCGGAGCCGTGGGACGCGCTGATGGAGTGGGACTACGGCGCGTACGAGGGCATGACCCCGGCGGAGATCCAGGCGATCCGCCCGGGCTGGCTGATCTGGCGCGACGGCGTCCCGGGCGGCGAGTCCGTGGCCGACGTCGCGGCGCGCGCCGACGAGGTCGTCGCCTGGGCCCGCTCGGCCGAGCACGACGTCCTGGTCTTCGCCCACGGCCACGTCCTGCGCACCCTGGCCGCCCGCTGGCTCGGCCTGGAGGCCTCCTTCGGCGCCCGCATCCGCCTGGAGCCCACGTCCCTCTCGGTCCTGGGCTGGGCGTACGGGGCCCCCGCGCTGGAGCGCTGGAACGACACGGGGCACCTGGACCTCTGACCGCCCGGCCCGAAGTCGGGTACGGGCCCGGTCGCGTCGGACCGGCGGACCGGGCGAGGACCGGGCGCAGACCGGGCCCGTAC
>NZ_JBHYVA010000906.1:0-2810 GCF_042750055.1 Streptomyces sp. NPDC059456 | reverse complement strand
CGGTGGGGGGGCGGCGGGGGGGGGGCGCGGGGGCCCGGGCCCGCCCGGGGGCGGGCCGCGGGGCGGGGGGGGAGGGGTGGGGTTATCCCCCCGGGGGAGAGGCCTACATGCCCGATGGAAGCGGGACCGGGCGGGCGGCAGGGTTGGGGTGGGTCATGGGAATGCTGAAGGGGAGGTCGGGATCATGGGTGTGGGTCGCGTGTTGCGGGCTCCGGTCGAGGGACGGACGTGGCGCGAGTTCGGGTACCTGCTGCTCGGGCTGCCGCTGAGCCTGCTGTACTTCTCGCTCGCGATCACGGGGATCACCCTCGGCGCCGGGCTGCTCGTCACCTTCCTCGGCATCCCGGTGCTCGCCGGGGTGCTCGCGATGTGCCGCGGGTTCGGACGGGTGGAGCGGGCCCGGGCGCGCGGCCTGCTCGGGGCCGACATCGCGGAGCCGGCGCCGCTGCGGGCGAGGAAGCCGGGTCCCCTCGCCGCGATGGGGGCGCTGCTGAGGAGCGGCAGCGCCTGGCGGCACGCGCTGTACGCGGTGGTCCACCTTCCGTGGGCCGTGTTCGCCTTCACCCTGGCACTGGTGTTCTGGGCGTACGGGTGGGCCTTCCTGCTGTACCCGGTGTGGTTCTGGGTCTTCCCCGCCTACACCGACATGCCGGGGCTCCAGCTGTTCCAGAACGACGACTACACCTTCTACCTCGACTCCCCCGCGGAGATCGCCCTGGCCTGCCTGGCAGGGCTGGGCTTCACGCTGGCCACGCCGTGGGTGCTGCGGGCGCTGACCACCGTCGACCGGGTCCTCGTCGGCGGGCTGCTGGGGCCGTCGCGCCTCGACGACCGGGTCACGGAGCTGGAGACCGACCGCGGGGTGGTGGTCGACACCGCCGCCGCCGACCTGCGGCGCATCGAGCGGGACCTGCACGACGGGGCGCAGGCCCGTCTGGTGGCGCTGGCCATGGACCTGGGGCTGGCGAAGGAGAAGCTCGCCGAGGACCCCGACGCCGCCGCCCGGATGGTGGACGAGGCGCACGGAGAGGTGAAGATCGCGCTCCAGGAGCTGCGCGACCTGGCCCGCGGGATCCACCCGGCGGTGCTGACGGACCGCGGTCTGGACGCGGCGCTGTCCTCGGTGGCCTCGCGGTGCACGGTGCCGGTGCGGGTGTCGGTGGACCTGCCGGAGCGGCCCGCGTCGGCGGTCGAGGGGATCGCGTACTTCACCGTCTCGGAGCTGCTCCAGAACATCAGCAAGCACTCCGCGGCCCGTACGGCGGGTGTGGACGTGTGGCGGTCCGCGGGGCGGCTGCTGATCCAGGTCACGGACGACGGGCGCGGCGGCGCGAGCACGGCGGGCCCCGGCGGGGGCACCGGGCTGGCGGGGCTCTCCGAGCGGCTGGACGCCGTGGACGGGGTGCTGGTCGTGGATTCGCCGGCCGGCGGCGGCACCACCGTCACCGCCGAACTCCCCTGGCGCTCCCGCTAGGGCGGTCGCCGCCACCGGGCCGCCCCTGGCCCGCCCCTGGTACCCGCTCCCGCTTCCACGTGATGATCGGACTCGCCTCCCCCGGCCGCTCGGGCTGGGATGCTTGGCTGGGTCAGGTACATCGGAGAACGTGGACGCGGGAGCTGCTGGATCGTGGAAGACAGGGTGCGGGTGGTCATCGCCGAGGATTCAGTGCTGCTGCGGGAGGGCCTGACCCGGTTGCTGACCGACCGGGGGCATGACGTCGTGGCCGGCGTCGGGGACGCGGAAGCCCTGATCAAGACGGTGGCGGAGCTGGCGGCCGAGGACGCGCTGCCGGACGTGGTGGTGGCCGACGTACGGATGCCGCCGACGCACACCGACGAGGGCGTACGGGCGGCGGTCCGGCTGCGGCGCGAGCATCCCGGCATAGGCGTGCTCGTGCTGTCGCAGTACGTGGAGGAGCAGTACGCCACCGAACTGCTGGCCGGATCAAGTACCGGGGTGGGGTATCTGCTCAAGGACCGGGTGGCCGACGTGCGGGAGTTCCTGGACGCCGTCGTACGCGTGGCCCGGGGCGGGACCGCCCTGGACCCGGAGGTCGTCGCCCAGCTGCTCGGCCGCAGCCGCAAGCAGGACGTACTGGCGGGGCTGACCCCGCGCGAGCGCGAGGTGCTGGGCCTGATGGCCGAGGGGCGGACGAATTCGGCCGTGGCCAAGCAGCTCGTGGTCAGCGACGGAGCGGTGGAGAAGCACGTCAGCAACATCTTCATGAAGCTCGGACTGTCCCCGAGCGACGGGGATCACCGGCGGGTTCTGGCCGTTCTGACCTACCTGCGCTCTTGATCGGAAAAGTTCTCGATCAAGACGGGGCATTGATCAAAACCTTGATCAACTGACACCCTGTCAGGTGTGGCGGTACCGCGCCTGGCCGCTGGGGGCTCGCACTATTTCTGCACGGCACGAAATCTCGGAATCTCTCGGAATCCCTTGGAATGCCAAGGGATTCTCTCGACAGACCGCCGCAGACGACGGTCCGGAATACGAGCGTCCCCCGAGAAGGCCACTCCTACCGTCGTAGGGTTGACCTTGGGAGCGGGAACGCCAAGCCTCGAAGGAGGTCCAGTTCAGTGACCAGCCAGGTCAGTAGTCCAGCCGAACAGGCCGACGGGGCCGAGGGGGCTGTAGTCGGCGAACAACGGACACCCCCGGCCCCGAGCGGCAAAGAAGTGCGCCGGCTCGACCGGGTGATCATCCGTTTCGCGGGTGACTCGGGTGACGGCATGCAGCTCACGGGTGACCGGTTCACCTCGGAGACGGCTTCCTTCGGGAACGACCTCTCCACGCTGCCGAACTT
>NZ_JBHYVA010000905.1:0-2813 GCF_042750055.1 Streptomyces sp. NPDC059456 | reverse complement strand
CCCCCCCCCCGGGGGGGGGCGGGGGCCCGCCGCGCCCCCCCCGCCCCCACCGCTCCCACCCCGGGGGGACCCATGTCCGTGAACGCCCAGCTGTCCGACGCCCGGCTCTACCTGTGCACGGACGCCCGCAAGCGGCAGGGGGACCTCCCCGCGTTCCTCGACGAGGTCCTCGCGGGCGGCGTGGACATCGTCCAGCTCCGCGACAAGGGCATGGAGGCCGGCGAGGAGCTCGAACACCTCCAGGTCTTCGCCGAGGCCGCCCGCCGCCACGGCAGGCTGCTCGCGGTCAACGACCGCGCCGACGTCGCCCACGCCATCGGCTCCGACGTCCTGCACCTGGGCCAGGGCGACATCCCCGTGCCCGCCGCCCGCGCGATCCTCGGCGAGAAGGTGCTGATCGGCCGGTCCTGCCACGCCGAGTCCGAGGTCGACGCCGCCGTCGCCGAGCCGGGCGTGGACTACTTCTGCACCGGCCCCTGCTGGCCCACCCCCACCAAGCCCGGCCGCCACGCCCCCGGCCTCGGCCTGGTCCGGTACACGGCCTCGCTGGCCCCGGCCCGCCCCTGGTTCGCGATCGGCGGCATCGACGCCGGCAACCTCGACGAGGTCCTCGACGCCGGAGCCACCCGCATCGTGGTCGTCCGCGCACTGACCGAGGCCTCCGACCCGCGCGCGGCCGCCGCCGACCTGGCCAAGCGGGTCCGGGAGCGCGTCTCCGCCTAGGTGTCCAAAAACGTGTCCAAAAGGCGGACACCGCTTCGGCCTGTGCGAAGGCCCGTCTAACCTGCCCGTATGGCCCTTGGTACCGCTTCCACCCGCACGGACCGTGCACGCACGGTCCGCGACCTGCTGGCGTCCGGGAGCCCGTCGTACTCCTTCGAGTTCTGGGCCCCCAAGACGGAGAAGGGCGAGCGCAACCTCTGGAACGCGCTGCGCCGGATCGAGGCGGTGGGCCCGAGCTTCGTCTCCGTGACCTACGGGGCCGGCGGCTCCACCCGCGGCGGCACCGTCAAGGCCACCCAGGAGATCGCCGCCGACACCACCCTGACCCCCGTCGCGCACCTCACCGCGGTCGACCACTCCATCGCCGAGCTGCGCCACGTCATCGGCCAGTTCGCCGACGCCGGCATCCGCAACATGCTCGCCGTGCGCGGAGACCCGCCCGGCGACCCCATGGGCCCCTGGGTCCCCCACCCCGAGGGCGTGCACTACGCCGCCGATCTGGTCCGGCTGCTCAAGGAGTCCGGGGACTTCTGCGTGGGCGTCGCGGCCTTCCCCGAGATGCACCCGCGTTCCGAGGACTGGGACACGGACATCCGGCACTTCGTGGACAAGTGCCGCGCGGGCGCCGACTATGCGATCACCCAGATGTTCTTCGATCCGGAGAATTATCTGCGGCTGCGCGACAGTGCGCAGAAGGCGGGCTGCGAGACCCCGATCATCCCCGAGGTCATGCCCGTTGTGGGGATCAAGCAGCTCGACCGGCTGCCCCAACTCAGCAACGCGGTCTTCCCCGCAGCCGTGAAAGAGCGCATGCTCGCCGTCAAGGACGATCCGGCCGCTGTACGCTCCATGGGGATCGAGTTCGCCACGGAGTTCTGCGCGCGGCTGCTGTCCGAGGGTGTCCCGGGGCTGCACTTCATCACGCTGAACAATTCCACGGCGACTCTCGAGATCTACGAGAACCTGGGCCTGCACCAGCGGGCCTGATCGGCCGGCCCCCGTTTCCTGGGCGGTCGGCCGTACCGAGAGGTGCCACGCATGGGAATGACGGTCCTCTACATCGCGTTCGGTTTCGTCGCGCTGTGGCTGCTTGCCGAGGTCCTGATGCAGTACAAGGCCCGGCTGCGCTGGCGCCTGCTCGCGTTCGCCGGGTTCCTCGGTGTGGTCGCCGGGGTGGTGCTGCCGTCGGTGCCGGTCATCGGCATCGGCGCGGCCGCGTTCGCCGTGGGCCAGACCCTGGTGACGCTCTCCTTCCGCAAGGGCTTCGAGGCCGGCTGGGCGCTGCGCAAGGGCGGCAAGCCCGTACGGCAGACCCGGCGCCGCCGGGCGGGCGGTCCGCGCCCCGAACCCGCGCTGGAGGTCACCGCGCTGGAGTACGGCTCCGACGGGGCGACGGCGGACCGCGACGGCGCGGACACGCCCGAAAAGGAAGCGCCCGAACCGCGGTACCACGCCGCGGCCGCGGAGTTCTACAGCCCCGAGCCGCTGCCCGAGGACACCGGCTCGTACGGGATACAGAGCTTCGCCCCCACCGCCGACGCGGGCCGGACGGCGGCGTTCGCCTCGCCGTTCGCCACGGCCGAGCAGGACGCCCACCAGTACGCCGCCCCGTACGAAGCGCCGGCCTACGACGCGCAGGGCCAGGGCGGCTACGACTACTCCGCGGGCTATCCGGCCGGCGGCGAACAGCAGGTCTACGCCGCCTACTCGGACCCGTACATCGGCACCGGCGGCACCGTCATCCCGCAACAGCCGTACGACTACACCCCGTACGCCGACTACTCCGCCGACCCGTACGCGAGCGCGGGCGGGCAGCAGCAGTACTCCATGGACACCCCGCCCGGCGGGGTGTGGGTGCCGCAGCAGCGGTCCACCGAAGGGGCCGCCCAGGGCTACCCCGGGGACGAGCAGAACCCGTACCCGCAGCAGCAGCCCCAGCAGTACCCGTACCAGGGCACCGGCGAGTACGAGCAGTACCGCTACTGACGCCCCGCGTACCGACGCCGGTCGCGGGGGGGGGGGGGGGCGGCCGGGGGGGCCGAGCGGGGCGGGGGGGGGGGGGAGGAGCGGGGGGGGGCGGCCGGGCGGCG
>NZ_JBHYVA010000904.1:0-2821 GCF_042750055.1 Streptomyces sp. NPDC059456 | reverse complement strand
GCGCGAAACATCGCGCCCGCCCCCTTCCCATGACGGAGCCTCAGCCCGCGAGTACCTGACGGATCACGTAGCGGGCGTTGGCGGAGATCACCGGATTCGTCTTACGGTAATAGGGCAGCTGGATGACCGCCATGGACAGCGCCCACCCGCGGCCGCGGGCCCAGGAGTCGTCATCGGTGTCCACGGCCTCGCGGAAGACCTGCCGCGCGGCGGAGGGCAGCAGGTTCCACGCCGGGATCAGGTCGACGGCGGGATCGCCGAGGCCCGCCGTCCCGAAGTCGATCACCGCGGCCAGCCGGCCACCGGCGCCGAGCAGGTTGCTCGGCATGAGGTCGGAGTGGATCCACCGCGGCTCCCCGGACCAGCCAGGAGCGGCGAGGGCCTCCTCCCAGGCGGCGAGGGCGGCTTCGGCGTCGAACGGCTCGTCCGTGTGCCGCAGCTCCTCGATCGCGGCCCGGGTCTCCGCGTCGGCGGCGGCCAGCGGTTCGCCCCGGTGCGCCGGGGGCCCCGCGCCGAGCTCCGCACCTCGCAGGGCGGTGACGAACCCCGCGAGGTCGCGGGCCAGCTGCCCGGGGTCTGCCGCCCGGCCCTCGACCAGCACCTCGCCGTCGATCCACCGGTGGACGGCCCATCCCCATGGGTAGCCCTCGGCGGCTTCGCCCAGCCCGACGACCTCCGGGACGGGGACGGGCACCAGGGGTGCGATCCGCGGCAGCCAGTGGGCCTCCTGCCCGAGGGTGCCGGCGCCGCCGGCGGTGAGCGGCAGCCGGACCGTCAGCCCGGTGCCGACCCGGTAGATCGCGTTGACGGTGCCCCCGGACGCCAGGCGCCGCACCGGCAGCCCGGCCCACTGGGGGAACTGTCCGCGCAGCAGCCGCCGGACGAGGTCCTCGTCGGTGTGTGCTTCGTCTGCGTGCATGGTGGCCATGTGCCGTCAGAGCCCGCCGCCGACGCCGGACTCGCCGCCACGGGTGTTGGTGGGAGCGGAGGGCGGCGTCGGCCAGTCGATGGTGTCGCCCCCGCCCTGACCGGCGCTGACGATCCGGATCGAGGGCGATGCGGGCCAGTCGATGCCCGGCGTGGTGCCGTTGGCGACGGTGGCGGCCGCCGCGACGGAGAGCAGGGCGGCGGCGGAGGTGACGAGGACGCGCTTGAGCATGGACGACTCCGAACAGAGGATCCCATGACACAGGATCGAGAAGTGGGAGGTATTGGCCGGAAAGCCGCTTGAAGCGGCTAGGCCTCGATCAACCTAGATCTCCCGGGCCTCGATGGCAAGATGATTTGCCAGAGGTTGCCAAGCGTTCTTCCGGGCGTCACAAGGCCGTCGAATGGTCAGCAGGTCCAGCCAGGCAGGCCCCGGCAAATAATTTGCCAACCGGTTCGGGGGGCGCTACGATGCCCACCAAAGCGTTGGGGGCGCGATCAGGGTTGTATTCCGAGAATTGATTGCAGGACTCACATGACAGACGAGTCGTCTTTCGGCGCGCGCCTCAAGGCTTTGAGGCTTCAACGGGGACTCTCCCAGGCCTCGCTGGCCGGCGAGGAGATCTCCACCGGGTACTTGTCCCGGCTGGAGTCGGGCGCACGCCAGCCCACCGAGCGAGTGATCACCTACCTCGCGAAACAGCTGGGCGTGGACCGCCTGGCCTTCGACGCCCTGCCCGCCGCGGCCGCTGTCGCCGGCAGTTCGCTCACGCAGGCGCTGAGCATCACCGCCTCCTCCGACAGTGACGAGTCCGTCGAGGAACTCATCGACGTACTCGCGACCGCCGGGGCGGAGGACCCGCTCCTGCGCTGGCAGGCCCTGTGGGTGATCGCCGGGTACCGGTCCCGGCACGGCGAGCGCGCCGAGGAACAGGCCTGCCTGGAAGAGCTGGCCGAAGTGGCCGACGAGCTCGCACTCCCCGCGCTGCAGTGCCGGTCCTGCACCCAGCTCGCCCGCTGCCTGCGCTCGGTGGGACAGGTCGCCCGGGCCCTCGAACTCGCCGAGAGCGCATACCGCGTCGCCAAGGACGCCGGCCTCTCCGTCGCCGACACCGGGACCGCCCTGCTGGCACTGGTGTCGGCCGAGGCCGAGTCCGGCCGCCTGACCGACGCCCGGGCGCACGCCGGGGAGCTCGTCGAACTCGTGGCGGGCAGGTCCGACGCGCTGCGCGCCGAGGCCCTGTGGTCGGCGGCCACCGTCAGCTCCCGCCAAGGGGACGACGAGGCCGTCCACACCTATCTGGAGCAGGCCATGCAGGCCCTCGACAGCCGTGTCGACCCCATTCTGTGGGCGCGGCTCAGGCTCGCCGCGGCCTCGCTGTACCTGCAGTCCAGGCCCGCCCTCACCGAGAAGGCCCGGACGTGCCTGACGCAGGCCGAGGCGGCGCTCTCGCTCATCGGCACGCCCGTCCAGCAGCAGGAACTGCTGGTCCTCCAGGCGCACCTCGCGTTCGAGGAGGGCCGCTACGCCGACGCCCGCGCCGTCCACGACCGGCTGGACTTCGACAACCTGCGGCTCACCTACCGCGACCGGATCCGGCTGCAGACGCTGGACAGCCTGCTGCTGATCGTCGAAGGCCACCAGCAGCAGGGGCGCGCCCGGCTGAAGAAGCTGGGCGAGGAAGCCCGCCGCGCCTCGAACATGGACCTCGCCGCCGAGATCTGGCGGGTCCTGGCCGAGACGCTGGAGAACGCCGAGCAGGCGGGTCCCGCCGGTCGCTGACCGGCCCCACCCGCCCGGCCCCCACCGCGCCCCCCCCCCCAACCAACCAACCCCCCCCCCGGCCCCCGCGCGCGACCCCCCCCCCCGCCCGGCCGCTCAGGCCAGCCCCCG
>NZ_JBHYVA010000903.1:0-2831 GCF_042750055.1 Streptomyces sp. NPDC059456 | reverse complement strand
CCCGTGCCCACGGGGTGCGGACGGTTCTCCCCGCGGCCCCCGCCCAGCCGCGGCCCCCCGAGCTCCTCGCCGCCACCGACCTGCTCGTCCCCAACGAGCACGAGGCCGCCGCCCTCACCGGGCTCACCGACCCGTACCGGGCCGCCGAGGCCCTGCTGACCCGGGTCCCGGAGGTCGTCGTCACCCTCGGCGCGGCCGGTTCCCTGTACGCCGCCCGCGGGCGGGAGCCGCTGACCGTGCCCGCGCCCCGGGTCCGCGCCGTGGACACCACCGCGGCCGGTGACACGTTCGTCGGCGCGCTCGCCGTGGCCCTCGGGGAGCAGCTCCCCGTGCCGCGGGCGCTGGCCTGGGCCTCGGCGGCGGCCGCGCTGTCCGTCCAGCGGCCGGGGGCGCAGGACTCGATGCCGACCCGCGCCGAAACGGACGCCTTCGCCGCGACGGGTCCCGTCACCGGGGCCGAAACCGGAACCGGAACCGGAACCGATGCCGGAGCCGGAGCCGGCGCCGGGGCCGGGGCCGATGCCGGAGCCGATGCCGGGGCCGCCTCGTGACCCCCCTCGGCCCCCTGGAGGGGGTGCGGGTGCTGGACCTCGCCACGCTCTTCGCCGGGCCGCTCGCCGCCACCCTGCTCGGGGACTTCGGCGCCGACGTCGTCAAGGTGGAACACCCGCGGCGCCCCGACCCCTCGCGCGGGCACGGCCCAGCGAAGGACGGCGTCGGCCTGTGGTGGAAGCTGCTCGGCCGGAACAAGCGGACGATGACCCTCGACCTGTCCACCCCGGGCGGGCGCGACACCCTGCTGCGGCTGGCCGCCACCGCGGACGTGGTGATCGAGAACTTCCGTCCCGGCACGCTGGAGAAGTGGGGCCTGGGCTGGGCCGAGCTGTCCGCCGCCAACCCGCGGCTGGTGCTGGCCCGCGTCACGGCGTTCGGCCAGCAGGGCCCGTACGCCCACCGCCCCGGCTTCGGCACCCTCGCGGAGGCGATGAGCGGCTTCGCGTCGATCACCGGGGAGCCGGACGGCCCGCCGACCCTGCCGCCGTTCGGCCTCGCCGACTCGATCGCCGCGCTGACCACCGCGTACGCCGTGATGACCGCGCTCGCCGGGCGCGGGCTCACCGGCCACGGGCAGGTGGTGGACCTGGCCATCATCGAACCGATCCTCACGGTGCTGGGCCCGCACCCGCTCTGGTACGACCAGCTCGGGTACGTCCAGCCGCGCACCGGCAACCGCTCGACCAACAACGCCCCGCGCAACACGTACCGCAGTGCCGACGGGCGCTGGCTCGCGGTCTCCACCTCCGCCCAGTCCGTCGCCGAGCGCGTGATGCGGCTCGTCGGCCGGCCCGAGCTGATCACCGAGCCGTGGTTCGCGACCGGCTCCGGCCGGGCGGCGCACGCGCCCGTCCTCGACGAGGCCGTCGGCGGCTGGATCGGCCGCCACAAGGCCGACGACGTGATCGCCGCGTTCGAGGAGGCCGAGGCCGCCGTGGCCCCGGTCTACGACGTACGGGACGTCATGGCCGATCCGCAGTTCGCGGCCCTGGACACCGTCACCGAGGTCGACGACCCCGAACTCGGCCCGCTCCGGATGCAGAACGTCCTGTTCCGGCTGTCCGGGACCCCCGGCGCGATCCGCTGGGCGGGCCGCCCGCACGGCGCGGACACCGACGCCGTACTCACCGAACTCGGCCTGTCCGAGGCCGAGATCAGCGCACTGCGGATGGAGCGGGCCCTGTGATCCTGACGTGGCTCTACGTACCCGGCGACCGCCCCGAGGTGGTCGCCAAGGCCCTGCACTCGGGGGCCGACGCCGTCATCGTCGACCTGGAGGACGCGGTGTCGGCCTCCCGCAAGGAGTACGCCCGCGCCGCCACCGCGGAACGGCTCGCCGAGCGGCCCCCGGTCCCGGTGTTCGTCCGCGTCAACGCGCTGGAG
Source organism: Streptomyces sp. NPDC059456 (assembly GCF_042750055.1). Classification (NCBI taxonomy): domain Bacteria; kingdom Bacillati; phylum Actinomycetota; class Actinomycetes; order Kitasatosporales; family Streptomycetaceae; genus Streptomyces; species Streptomyces sp. NPDC059456. The sequence goes on along the minus strand of NZ_JBHYVA010000903.1, from coordinate 893 downwards.
TCGCCCTGGGCCGGGGCCGACCTCACCGCCCTGACCGGGCTGCGGGGCCTCTCGGGGCTGCGGCTGCCGAAGATCTCGGCCCCGGAGCAGATCGCGGCGGTCGCCGACCGCACGGGCGGGGTGACGCTGCACGCCATGCTGGAGTCGGCGCGGGCCGTGGAGCGCGCGTACGAGATCGCCCGCGCGCACCCCGCCCTGCGCGGGCTCTCGATCGGCGAGGCCGACCTGCGGGCCGATCTGGGCATCAGCGCGGACGCGGGCCTGGACTGGCCGCGCTCCCGGGTGGTGGTCGCGGCCAGGGCCGCGGGGCTGGCCCCGCCCGCCCAGTCGGTGTTCCCGGACATCCGGGACCTGGAGGCCCTGGCGCTCTCCTGCGCCCGGGGGAGGGCGCTGGGCTTCCTGGGCCGGGCGGCGATCCATCCGCGCCAGCTGCCGGTGATCGAGCGGGCCTATCTGCCGGGCCCGGAGGAGGTCACCGCAGCCCAGGAGATCGTCGCGGCCGCCCGCCGCACCCCGGGGGCGGTGGCCCTGCCCGACGGCCGCTTCGTCGACCCGGCGGTGCTGGCCGGCGCGGAACGGGTGGTCGCCCTGGCCCGCCGCGAATAGCCCCGACGCGGCCCGCGCGCCGTGCGGGTCTGCGGCCGCAGCCGTGCGGGCACGAGCCCCGGCCGCAAGCCGCGGGCACGGGTCTGCGGGCGCGCGTCACGGGCAACGCGGACGGCGGCGGTCACGCATGGCGGGCGAAGCGGACGGCGGCGGTCACGCGTGACGGGCAACGCGGACGGCGGCGGTCACGCGTGGCGGGCGAAGCGCCCCGGGAGCGGGCCTCGGGCCGGGCACGGACGGTCGGGCCGCCGGGCGGGGGTGGCACCGAGACGGACGGGAGGGGGCCC
>NZ_JBHYVA010000902.1:0-2831 GCF_042750055.1 Streptomyces sp. NPDC059456 | reverse complement strand
GATGGTCAACAGTCAGGTGGCGTTCGGCGTGTGGTCCGTCGGCGAGGACCAGAGCTGCCCGGTCAACTGGCGGGGGGGGGGGGCGGCGCAAATGGGGGGGCGGGGGGGCGCGCCCGCCGGCCCCCCCGCGGGCGGCCCCGGCCGGGGGGGGGGCGCCGGCGGCCCCGGCCCCCGGGTGGGCGGGCCTGCCGCCGAAGCCCGCCCACCCGCCGGGCGGCGCCCCGGGTGGCGCCCCGGCCGATGCGCCGCCCGCGCGGCGCCGGGCCCGCCGGTGGTGGATCCGGGCGGCGATCGCCGTGGGCGCGGCGGCGGTCCTCGGCGGGGGCGCGCTGGGGGTCTCGTACCTGTCGGCGGACCCGCCGGGCCTGCCCGGCGGCTATCAGGTGCTGCGCAGCGCCGGATCGGGCTTCCGGGTCGCGGTTCCCCCCGGCTGGCAGCTCAGCACGTCCGAGTCCGGGGCCGGAACCGGCACGCTGTACCGCCCCGAGCAGGGCAGGGGCGCCCTGCTCCAGATCTTCCGGGTCACCGGGGGGCCCGACAACCCGTGCGAGGTCCTGGTCCAGAGCACCGGCGAGCTGAGCTCCCGCGACGGCTACCGGCGGCTCTCGCTGGAAACGACGGAGGGCCCCGGCTGCGAGATCGTCTACGAGATCCCCGACGGGGAGACCGGCGGAACCGCCCACGCCATCGGGCGGCTCGTCGTCGCCTCCGACAAGAGCCGGTGGGTGCTCATGGCCGTCGGCCCGGCCGGGGAGGCCAAGACCGTCCGGGTGCGCATGACGGCGGCCCTGGGCTCCTTCCGCCCGGACTGACGCCCGGGATCCCGGCGGCCGGACCGCTCCTTGCGGCCGGACTACTTGAACATGCCCGGCTTGTAGTGGCCCGGGACCATGCGGGTGGTCACCGCGAAGCGGTTCCAGGCGTTGATCGTCACGATCGCGGCGATCAGCTGGGTGAGCTCCTTCTCCTCGAAGTGCTTCGCCGCGTTCTCGAACACCTCGTCGGGAACGAAACCGTCGGTCAGGACGGTCACGGCCTCGGTCAGCGCCATCGCCGCGGCCTCCTTCTCCGTGTAGAAGTGGCGCGACTCCTCCCAGGCGCTGAGCTGGATGATCCGCTCGACCGTCTCGCCCGCGGCGAGCGCGTCCTTCGTGTGCATGTCGAGGCAGAACGCGCAGTGGTTCAGCTGCGAGGCGCGGATCTTGACCAGCTCGACCAGGACCGGGTCCAGGCCCTTCTTCGAAGCGATCTCCAGGCCCGCCATGGCCTTGTAGACGTCGGGTGCGTGCTTGGCCCAGCCCAGGCGGGGGGTGTGCTCGGGGGCGTATGCGTCGGCGTGCTCGTGCGTGGTGGTCATGTCTCCACCCTAGGAAACATGCGGCCCGCCGATATGGTCCATATCCATGACGGAATCATGGGCCACTTTCCGTGCCGACTTCGGCGCCGACCTGCACCTGGACCTCACCGCCGGACGCGGTCTGCGGGCCGGGCTCGTCGAGGCGCTGCGCGATGCCGCGCGCAGCGGACGGCTGGCGCCCGGGACCCGGCTGCCGTCCTCGCGGTCCTTCGCCGCCGACCTCGGGATCGCGCGCAACACGGTGGCGGAGGCGTACGCCGAGCTCGTCGCCGAGGGCTGGCTCACGGCCCGGCAGGGCTCCGGCACCCGCGTCGCGGAACGGGCCCGGCCGCGGCGGCCCGCCGGCGCCGCCCGGGCCCGGCAGCCGGCGCCGCAGTGGCCCTCGTACAGCCTGGTGCCCGGCACCCCGGACCTGGGCCGCTTCCCGCGCGCCGGCTGGCTGGCGGCGGCCCGGCGGGCACTGACCGACGCACCGAACGAGGCCTTCGGGTACGGGGCCGACGCGCGCGGCCGGGTGGAACTGCGGGAGGCGCTCGCCGGGTACCTGGCGCGGGCGCGCGGGGTGTACGCGGACCCGGAACGGATCGTGCTGTGCGCGGGGTTCGTGCACGCCCTGACCCTGCTCGCCGGGGTGCTGCGGGCGCGCCGGGTGCGGGAGGTCGCGGTGGAGGGGTACAGCCTCGACCTGCACCGGGAACTGCTCACGGGGGCGGGGCTGCGGACCCGGCCGCTGACGGTGGACGGCGCGGGGGCGCGGACGCCGGACCTGACGGGGGAGTCGGGGGCGGTGCTGCTGACCCCCGCCCACCAGTTCCCCACCGGGGTGGCACTGACCCCGGCCCGGCGGGCGGCGGCGGTCGACTGGGCGCGGACCACGGGCGGGCTGATCCTGGAGGACGACTACGACGGGGAGTTCCGCTACGACCGCCAGGCGGTGGGGGCGTTGCAGGGGCTGGACCCCGACCGGGTGGTCTACCTCGGCACGGCCAGCAAATCGCTCGCGCCGGGGCTGCGGATGGGCTGGATGGTGGTGCCGCCGGGGCTGCTGGACGAGGTCGTCGCGGCGAAGGGGCGGACCGACTGGACGTCGAGCGCGCTGGAGCAGCTGACCCTGGCCGAGTTCATCCGGTCCGGGGCCTACGACCGGCACGTACGCGGGATGCGGCTGCAGTACCGGCGCCGCCGGGACGAACTGGTCGCGGCCGTCTCCGGCCGGGTGGCGGTGTCGGGCATCGCGGCGGGGCTGCACGCGGTGCTGGACCTCCCGGCGGGGACGCAGGGCCAGGTCCTGCGGGCCGCGGCCTGGCAGGACCTGGCGCTGGAGACCCTGTCCCGCTACATCCACCCGGAGTCGGGCCTGCCGCCCCGCGAAGCGGGGGGGGGGGGGGGAGGCCCCCCGGCCCCCCAGCCCCGGGCCCCCGCCCCCGGGGGCCGCTACGCGGGGCGCCCCGGGTGGCCCGCCCCCCCCCCGCCC
>NZ_JBHYVA010000901.1:0-2833 GCF_042750055.1 Streptomyces sp. NPDC059456 | reverse complement strand
CCCCACGCCCCCGCCGGTGGTACCCGCACCCCCCCGGGGGGCGTCGGGCCCGGGCCCCGACGCGCCTTCCGTGGCGCCCCCGGCGCACCCCCCGAAGGACCCGGCCGCGGACGGGGCGCCGTACGGGGACCGCCCGTAGGAGGGGTCGGGTGCGCCGAAGCCCCCGCCTGCGGCTCCGCCCGGCCCGGCCGCGGACGAGCCGTCGTACGGGGGCCGCCCGTACGAGGGGCCGGGCGTCCCGGAGCCCCCGCCGGAGGGATCGGCGTCCAGGTCGAGCAGGGCGACCGCCGCGCGGCTGGCCTCCTCCACCAGGGGCGCGGGGAGCCAGCCCGAGGCGTGCAGGGAACCGGTGAGCTCCTGCGCGATCGCCTGCGGGGCGGGCCGGTCGGCGGCCGACTTGGCGAGGCAGGCCCCGATCAGCGCGCGCAGCCCGCCGGCCGGGACCGCGTCGAGGTCCGGCGGTTCGTGGACCACCTTGTAGAGGAGGGTCGCCGAGTTGTCGCCGGTGAACGGCGGATGCCCGGTCGCCGCGAAGGCCAGCACCGCGCCGAGCGAGAAGACGTCCGAGGCGCCGGTGACCCCCTTGCCGAGGATCTGCTCGGGGGACATGTAGCCGGGCGAGCCGATGGAGACGCCGGTGGAGGTGAGCGAGGCGGTCCCGTCGGTGGCCCGCGCAATGCCGAAGTCGATCAGCCGGGGGCCGTCGAGGGTCAGCATCACGTTCGACGGTTTCACGTCCCGGTGGACGAGGCCCAGCCCGTGGACGGCCACCAAGGCCCGGGACAGGCCTTCCCCGACGGCCCGTACGGAGGCTTCGGGAAGGGGCCCGTGCGCGGCCACGGCGCCGCCCAGCGAGGGCCCCGCCACGTATCCGGTCGCCACCCACGGCACGGCCGCCTCCGGGTCGGCGTCCAGTACGGGTGCGGTCCACTCGCCGCCGACGCGCCGCGCGGCCTCGACCTCGCGGCGGAACCGGGCGCGGAACTCCTCGTCGGAGGCGAAGTGCGGGTGCACGATCTTGACGGCCACGGTCCGGCCGCCCGTGCTGCGGCCCAGGTAGACCCGTCCCATGCCGCCCGAGCCGAGCCTGCCGAGCAGCCGGTACGCGCCGATGGTCCGCGGTTCGCCCGCTTCGAGCGGCTGCATCGCGTCCCCCTCCCCCGTTCGGTGGCTGATCGCCAAGAGCACCTTAGAGCCGCCGCCCGCCCGCCGGGGCGGATCCGCGGCGGCCGTTCCGGCGCGCCGGACCGCGCCGGGTCGCGCTGCGCCGAATGGGGCTCTCCGCATTCCTGCCCGCCGGTCCGGAAAGCGAAAAGAGGGGTAATTCCCGGGAAACGACATATCCCCTGGGACCGGAACCCTGGCTACCGCCCGGTTTATCGATCACGCGAAGCGATCAGACGCGGGCGCCGTCCCCGTTCAGGAGCTCGACGGCGACATCCTCGGGATAGCCCGTCGTCGGTCCCGTTCGTCGGGCGAATTCCCTTACACCGGCCAACTGTTCGGGTCCGAAGCGGAAGTCGAGCGTCGTGAAGTACCGCTGGAGCAGATCGGCGTCGAAGGCCTCCCAGCGGGCCGCCTGTTCGGCGACCTTGGCGACTTCTTCCAGGGAGAGGTCGCGGGAGTCGAGGAAGGCCTCGTGGACCCTCTGCACGACGATCGGCTCGCGGGCGAGGTAGTCCTTGCGGGCGGCCCAGACGGCGAAGACGAACGGCAGTCCGGTCCACTCCTTCCACATCTGACCCAGGTCGTGGACGTGGAGCCCGAGCCGCGGCGCGTCGTGCAGCGAGGCGCGCAGCGCGGCGTCCCCGATCAGCACGGCCGCGTCGGCCTCCTGCATCATCAGGCCGAGGTCGGGCGGGCAGGTGTAGTAGTCCGGCTCGACCCCGTACCGCTCGGAAAGCAGCAGCTGGGCGAGGCGTACGGACGTACGGGAGGTCGAGCCGAGGGCGACCCGGGCGCCGTGCAGCTGCTCCAGCGGCACCTGCGAAACGATCACGCAGGACATCACCGGGCCGTCGCAGCCGACCGCGAGATCGGGGAACGCCACGAGCTGGTCGGCGTTGCGCAGGAACTCCACGAGGGTGATCGGGCCCATGTCGAGCTCCCCCTGGACGAGGCGTTCGCTCAGTTTCTCGGGGGTGTCCTTGGTCAGCTCCAGGTCCAGCAGCGTGCCGGTTCTGGCCAGCCCCCAGTAGAGGGGAAGGCAGTTCAGGAACTGAATGTGGCCGACACGGGGCCGGCTGCGATAGACGTCCACATCGCGAGACTAGCCCCCGGGTCCGCGTCAGCCTTCAGGCGGGCCTCAAACGTCCGGGTGACGTGATCTTTCCCTCTGGTCTCGGCCGCACTCTGCGTGCTAGGCTCGACGCAAGTTGCAGTTTGGTTTCCCTTGCAGTACGAGGCCTGCGGAGAATGTGACCCGCAGGCTTTTGTAGTTTTCAGACTTCTTAGCAGGTTCTGGAGCAGGGCGACCCTTTGGCCCATAGGAGGGCTCATGGCTACCGGAACCGTGAAGTGGTTCAACGCTGAAAAGGGCTTCGGCTTCATCGCCCAGGACGGCGGCGGCCCGGATGTCTTCGTCCACTACTCCGCGATCAACGCCTCTGGCTTCCGCTCCCTCGAGGAGAACCAGATGGTGAACTTCGACGTCACGCAGGGTCCGAAGGGCCCGCAGGCGGAGAACGTCACCCCGGCCTAGTCGCCTGGGCCAACCAAATCGCGGTTGGATAGCAGTACCCAAGGAGCCCTGCCTCCTCCGTTCACGCGGAGGTGGCGGGGCTCCTGCCTTTTCCCTCCGGGTGGGGGGGACGGGGCGAACGGCCTGTGGCCG
>NZ_JBHYVA010000900.1:0-2840 GCF_042750055.1 Streptomyces sp. NPDC059456 | reverse complement strand
CCCGCGGCCCCTTCTCAGGCATCAACAGCCGCCGGTACGGCCCGAGTTCGAACCCGGCGTCGCGCAGTGCGGCGATCGGGTCACGGGCCAGGCCGCCGATTGGACCGCCCGGTTGGGCCATCCGGCTGATCCAATGGACCGGTGACGATACGGATCCTGCCCCCTCCCGGGGCGCCGCGCCGCCTGGCGGCCGCCCAGCTGAGCAACTCCGTCGGAGACGGCGCCTACTACGTGTGTTCGGCCCTCTACTTCACCCGCGTGGTCGGTCTCTCGCCCGCCCAGATCGGCCTCGGACTGACGCTCGCGTGGGCGATCGGCTCGGTCGCGGGCGTTCCGCTGGGCGCGCTCGCCGACCGGCGCGGTCCGCGCGGCACCTCGGTCCTGCTGGCCCTGGCCACCGCGGCCGCCGTGTCCTCGTTCCTGTTCATCCGCTCCTTCTGGGCCTTCCTCCTCGCCGTCGTCGTCTACGCCACCGCCCAGTGCGGGCTGGCGGCCGCCCGGCAGGCGCTGCTCGCGGGGCTGGTGACCCCGCAGGAGCGCACGGGCGTGCTGGCCCACCTCCAGTCCGTGCTGAACGCCGGGCTGGCGCTGGGGGCGGCCCTCGGGGGGCTCGCCCTGAGCGCCGACACCGAGCGGGCCTACCTCGCGGTGTTCCTCCTCGACGCCGTGAGCTTCCTGGCCTGCGCCGCCGTGCTGCTGCGGCTGCCCGCGGTGGCGCCCGTACCGCAGCGGACGGCCGGGGAGCCGCGGCTCGCGGTGCTCCGCGACCGCCCGTACGCGCTCGTCACCCTGCTGAACGCCGTCCTGCTGCTGCGGATGCCGCTGTTGAGCCTCGCCATCCCGCTGTGGATCGTCGAGCGCACCAGCGCCCCCGGCTGGCTGGTGTCGGCGCTGTTCGTGCTCAACACCGTGGCCGTCATGCTGTTCCAGGTGCGGGCGGCACGCCCGGTCGGCGACCTGGACAGCGCCCGCCGCGCGGTCCGGGTGTCCGGACTGGTCATGGCCGCCTCCTGCGCGGTGTTCGCCCTCTCGGCGCTGCCCCGGGCGGGCTGGGCGGCCGCGGCACTGCTGGTGGCCGGGGCGGTGCTCCAGGTGGACGCCGAGATGCGGCAGTCCGCCGGGTCCTGGCAGATCGGCTTCTCCCTGGCCCCGGCCGACCGGATCGGGCAGTACCAGGGCTTCTTCGGGACCGGGGTGCCGATCGCGCGGACCCTGGGGCCGCTGGTCCTGACCTCGCTGCTGCTGTGGGGGATCCCCGGCTGGCTGCTGCTCGGTGCGGTGCTGCTGGCCGCCTCGTACGGGATGGGCCCCGCGGTCCGCCGCGCCGGGGCGGTTCACCGCGGAACCGGGCCCGCGGGGGCCGTCGTACAGGCGTCCTAGCCGCGTCGTAGCCGCCGGGCGGCCGTACCGCACCCCCCGGCGACCCCTGGAACGACCCGGAGCGCCCTTTCAGGGGTGCTCCGGGGAATGCCGGGCCGGGGACGCTGGTTGCCCCGCTGCACGATCGACAACCTGGGGAGCCCGGCATGACCGAGACCGTCACCCGCATCGAGTACACCCTGCCCGTGAACGACCCCGTGGCCGAGGACCGGCTCCGGCTGAGCCGTGACGACGTGTGGGCGGGCCTGGTGGCCAAGGCCGCCGATCCGCGGCCCTACGTGCCGGCGATCACCGAGTGCACCGTCCTGTCGGAGAACCCGCAGGGCCTGGTCCGCGAGATAGCCCGCGACGGCGACCGGTTCCGCGAGGTCGTGGTCTTCGACATCGGCCACCGCGTCAGCTTCCGCCGCTCCGACGACAAGGACGTCTGGACGATCGACAACGTCATCGACGAGGACCCGACCGGAGCCCTCACCCTGACCTTCAGCGGCGAGTTCCCGTACGAGGTCACGCAGTCCCGGCGCACCGCGATGCGCACGTCCATGGCCCGGACCGTCGCCCGGACCCTGGCCGTGATCCGCGAGAACACCGCCGCCTGAGATCATCCGCGCATGGAGATCCAGGAGGTACTGGGCCGGCTGGCCGCCGTCGGGCCGTTCTTCGGCGTGCCGTACGGGACGGAGCCGCCCGGCCCCGGCTTCCGGCCGCTGAGCGAGCTCTACGGAAGCGGACCGGAGCCGTACGTCGCCGAGGTGGGCCGGCGCATCGGCACCGGGCCCGGCCGCGTCGCGGCCTCCACCGCGCAGTTCGGGATCGCCTCCCGGCTGTGGTCGATCGGGCTGGGCTGCGCCGCGCTGGGCGGGCGGATCCCGGACCTGGCGGCGGACCGGGTGTGGTGGCGGCTGCCCGCGGCGGGGTCGACGGAGCTGTGGCTGCCCGATCCGGGCCGGGGGGAGCTGCCGTGCGCGGCGCTCGGCGAGAACGTGCTCGGCCACCTCGCGGTGCTGGACCGGGCGGTGCGCGACCGGTACGGGGTCTCGCCCAAGGTGCTGCGCGGGAACGCCGCATCGGGGCTGGTCGGGGCGTTGCGCATGCTGATCGACCGGGTCCCGGGCGGCCCGGCGGTGCCCCTGACGGCGGAGCTGCTGGCCGAGGGCGGCGCGCTCGGCGGCAGCGGCACGTTCATCCACGAAGAAGGCCTCGGGGTGGCCTTCGTACGCCGCAGCTGCTGCCTCTACTACCAGGTGCCCGGCGGCGGACTCTGCGGGGACTGCGTGCTGCGGACCGGGTAGGCCGCCCCCGTCGGGGCGGCCCGCCCCGCGGCGGGCCCCCGGGGGCCGCCGCGCGCCGCCCCCGCGCGCCCGGCCCGGCCATGGGTCCCGGTGATCGTCCGTCTCCCCATGGGGTCGCCGGGAGCCCCCATGAGCGCGGGGGGCAGCGGGGCTGACGCGTGCGGGCCT
>NZ_JBHYVA010000899.1:0-2842 GCF_042750055.1 Streptomyces sp. NPDC059456 | reverse complement strand
CCCTCCGGGCATGCCGCGGGGTGCGGGGGTGCAGGGCCCGGCCCCGGAGGGGGCGCGGGCGTGCGGGCCGCATGGCCGCGGACGTACGGGCAGCGCCGTGCGGCTACTGCTTGTGGGTGGCCCAGGCGTGCTGGATGACCAGGTCGGCCTTGAGTTCGGCGAGCTGCTTCGCGACCGCCGAGGGGGCGGTGCCGCCGCGGCCGTTGCGCGAGGCGAGGGCGCCGGGCACGTTGAGCACAGTGCGGACCTCCGGGGTCAGGTGCTCGGAGATCTTCGCGAACTGCTCGTCGGTGAGCTCGTCCAGCTCGATCCCGAGGGCCTCGCACTCCTTGACGCACTCGCCGGCCACCTCGTGCGCGACGCGGAACGGCACGCCCTGCTTGACCAGCCACTCCGCGATGTCCGTGGCCAGCGAGAACCCGGCCGGGGCCAGCTCCTCCATCCGTTCGCGGTTGACGGTGAGGGTGGCCATCATCCCGGTGAAGGCCGGGAGCAGGACTTCGAGGGTGTCGCAGGAGTCGAAGACCGGCTCCTTGTCCTCCTGGAGGTCGCGGTTGTACGCGAGCGGGAGGGCCTTGAGGGTGGCCAGCAGGCCCGTGAGGTTGCCGATGAGCCGGCCCGACTTGCCGCGCGCCAGCTCCGCGATGTCCGGGTTCTTCTTCTGCGGCATGATCGACGACCCGGTCGAGAAGGCGTCGTGCAGGGTCACGAAGGAGAACTCCTTCGTGTTCCAGATGATGATCTCCTCCGCGATCCGGGACAGGTTGATCCCGATCATCGCGGTGATGAAGGCGAACTCGGCGACGAAGTCGCGGGAAGCCGTGCCGTCGATCGAGTTGCCGGCCGAACCGCGCTCGAAGCCCAGATCGGCGGCGACCGCCTCCGGGTCCAGGCCCAGCGAGGAGCCGGCCAGGGCGCCCGAGCCGTACGGGGAGACCGCGGTCCGGGTGTCCCACTGCCGCAGCCGCTCCGCGTCCCGCGACAGCGACTGCACGTGGGCCAGTACGTGGTGGGCGAACAGCACCGGCTGCGCGTGCTGGAGGTGGGTCCGGCCGGGCATGGCCACGTCGTGGTGGGTCTCGGCGAGGCCGACCAGCGCGTCCTGGAGGTCGGCGATCAGGCCGCCGACGATCCGGGCGTGGTCGCGCAGGTACATCCGGAAGAGGGTGGCCACCTGGTCGTTGCGGGAGCGGCCGGCCCGCAGTTTGCCGCCGAGTTCGGCGCCGAGCCGTTCCAGCAGGCCCCGCTCCAGGGCGGTGTGCACGTCCTCGTCGGCGATGGTGCCGGTGAACGAGCCGTCGGCGACGTCGGCTTCGAGCTGGTCCAGGCCCGCGATCATGCGGTCGAGCTCGTCCGCGGTGAGCAGGCCCGCCTTGGCGAGCACCCGGGCGTGGGCGCGGGATCCGGCGATGTCGTACGGCGCGAGCCGCCAGTCGAAGTGGACGGACGCCGACAGCAGGGCCAGCGCCTCCGAAGGGCCGTCGGCGAACCGGCCGCCCCAGAGCCGGACGTCACCACCGTTGTTGCTGCTCACAGCTACTGCTCCTCAAGACTGCATCTGCATGGCTTCGGATGTTTCACATGGCTTCGGATGTGCAACTGCCTCCCCGTCGCGGAGGAAACGGGGAGACGGTCGGGCGCCGCCGGCCGTCGGGCGAGGCCGCGGCTCCTGCATCGGCGCGGCCCGTCCAGCGATGGGCATAACTATGCACTGCTCCGTATGTTTCGTCAATCAAGGTCCGATCGACTCCGCTGACCAGCGGGAATATCGAGGGCAGGGTGGACGACCGGACGCATACGATCAGCGGGCACGGTGATCCGGGGAGGGAACATGACCAGCGCACGCCAGGACGCGCACAGGGGCAGGGCCGCGGCGAACGCAACTCTGGACGGGGACCTCGCCCGCGCCGGCCGGCTGCTCTTGCAGAGCGGTCCGCAGGCCTGGATCGCGTACGACAAGGAGATACGGCACCTCCGGGTCCGCTCGCACGGGACGCTCCGCAGCGACCTGATCCAGGCCCGGTTGTGCGACGCCGACGGCCGGGTCCGCGCGTCCGCGCTCGCCGCCTGGCGGGTCCCGCCGCCACTGCTGGTGCTGATCCGGTGCGCCGACTGGACCCCGGCGGTCCGCGAGCGCGCGCGGCGCGTACTCGGCCGGTTGGTGGCGAAGGACCCCGAACCGACGCTGGCCGCCCTCGTCCCGCTCGCCCTGCGGCTGGGCCGGCGCGAGCACGGCGCCTGGGCGGTGCAGCAGCTGGAGGCCGCGCTGAGCGGCCGGTACTCCCTCCTCGCCGCGTGGTGGCGCCCCGGACGGCCCTCGACGACGTGGAGTCGGAGCTCGCTCACCGCCGAGCAGAGCGCCCGCATCCTGGACGGCCTGTGCACGGCGGCGGACCTGCCGACCCGGCGGTTCGCCACCCGCCTCACCCTCGCCACACGGCAGCCGGACGTGAGGGAGCTCGCCCGGCGGGCCGCCGCGGAGCACGACCCGCTGACGCACCGGATGTGGACCGATGCCGCGCTCGCCGCGATGGCCGCCGGCGGGCCGGACGACGAGGCGGTCGACACCCTCCTCGGCGCGGGCGCCCCGATGGTCCGGGCCGCCGGTGTCACCGCCCTGCGCCGGGCCGGGCGGGCCGCGCAGGCCGTGGACCACCTGGCCGACCGGTCCGGCCCGGTCCGGGCCTGCGCCCGCTGGCTGCTGCGCCAGGACGGCGGCGACCCCCACGCGTCCTACCGCGCGCTCCTCGCGGACCCCGAGCGGGTGGGCCCGCATGCCGTGACGGGCTTCGCCGAGTGCGCCCACCGCGCCGACGCACCGCTGCTGACCACCCTGCTGGAC
>NZ_JBHYVA010000898.1:532-2856 GCF_042750055.1 Streptomyces sp. NPDC059456 | reverse complement strand
CCTGGGGTTTGTTTGGGTGCGCTATCGATACAACCCCCCCGCACCCTGGCGCACCGGCCCGTTGGGCCCCGCCGGCCCGCGGGCGGCCCCCCGCCCCCGGCCGGGGGGGCGCCGGCCCAGGCGGCCGAGGCCTCCGGCGCCGCCCAGGGCGAGGCGGCCGAGGCCAGGCGCCAGGCCGACATCGCCTCCAGTGCCGCCAACCAGGCGACCAACGCCGCTTCCACGGCCCAGGCGCTCGCCTCGACCGCCGCGCAGGCCGCACGTACGGCCAACAGCGCGGCCAAGTCCGCCGCCGGGCACGCGGAGCGGGCCGCCGACGCCGCGGAGGAAGCCGTCAAGTACGCCGGTCAGGCCATCGACTTCGCCAACAAGTCGACCGCCTACGCCGACGAGGCGGTCAAGGCTGCCAACCTCGCGACGAAGGCCGTCGAGGACGCCATCGCGGTGGAGAAGAACGCCCGCGCCGCCGAGGCGGCCACCCTGGAGGCCGACAAGCTGCAAGGCATGAAGGAAGCGGCGCAACTCGCCCAGGTGGACAAGAGCGAACGCGCGGCCGACCTGAACAAGCGCACCCAGGCGCAGCAGACCGCCCAGGCCACCAAGGACCTCGTGGCCAAGGCTGAGCAGGCGCTCGGCAAGGACGACCTCGCCGCAGCCGCCACCCTCGGCCGCCGGGCAGCCGTCGCACTGCTGGACTCCCGGGGCACCTGGACCCGCCAGGCCGCCCGTTTCGCACTCGCCGGATCCGACGAGGACGTCTTCTCCTGGATCGACCTCGACCGGCAGCTCGCCGAGTCCCAGGACGACCGCGAGACCATCCTCTTCATCGCCCAGGTCGCCGAGCCGGCCGTAGCGAAGGCGGCCGTTCAGGCCCTCGCCGGCGGCATTCCCGCGGAAGGCGACTTCAACACCTCCGGCGTCATCAAGTCACGTGCCGAGGACAACCGGGTCAACATCCTCAAGATCCTTCACGAGAAGCCCGGAAGCGCCGTCACCAAGGCCGCCAACGACGCGCTCAACGCCAACACCCCCGCAGCCCTCCAGAAGTTCTTCGACGAGGACCTGGCCAAGGCCGTCGAACAGGACGACGCCGTCTCCACCATCAAGGTGGCGGCCAACGGAGACCTGTACTCCAAGGCCTATGCCGAGGTCGCCCTGGAGGGCCCCGCCTGGATGCGCCGGCGCTTCGTGCAGTCCGTCCAGCACCGGGCCGCCCAGCTCGACTACGACTCCCTCAGCCACGCCGCCGCCATGCAGGCGACCATCGCGGCAGCGGCCAGGATCGCCCAGGAGGCGCAGCGGGACGCGGCACTCGCCTCCCAGGTCGCGGCAGTGGCCCGGGATGCCGGAGCCATGGCCCAGGAGTGGGCGCAGAAGGCGCTGGACTCGGCGAAACTGGCCGACGGCTACAAGGACCAGGCCCGTCAGCACGCGGACGCGGCGGACAAGTCCGCCGCCGATGCCCAGGCCTCCGCGAACAAGGCCAAGGACGCCGCCGCCACCGCCCAGAGCGCCTCCCGCGCGGCGAACCTCTCGGCGAACCGTGCCGTCGACGCGGCCCGCAGTGCACTGGCCTCCGCCTACAGCGCCCAGGCCTCCGCAGCCGACGCCCACCAGGCCGAGCTCGCCGCGGGCCGGGACGCCAAGGCGGCTGCCGCGGCCGCCGCCGAGGCACGCCAGATCGCCGCGGACAAGCGGACCGCGGAGGTGAAGGAAGCGGCGCGCGTCGCCGCCGAGCAGGCGCAGAAGGACCGGGACGCGAACCGCAACCCCTCCGACACGCCGACCAATGACACGGTCAACCCCAAGGGGACGCAGCCGGGCAAGGACGAATGGTGGAACGACGCCAAGTGGTGGGCTGACAGCGCCGACAAGGTCAGCACGGCTGCCGGGCTGCTGGCGACCGGCTTCGCCGTGTCGTGCGTGTTCTTCCCGGCGGCACCCGTTCTCGGCAGCATCGCCGCGGTCTGCCTCGGCGTCTCCGTCGTCGCCGCCGGGGTCAGCGCCATCGCCACGGGAATCGAATACGGCTTCACCAGCGGTGAATTCGTCTCGTCCGCGGGTCGTACGGCGCTGGGTCTCGTCACCCGCGGCGGCGGACGCGTCGCCACCACGGTGGCCAAGCCGGTCATCCGCACGGTGGAAAAGGCCACCAAGTCCGTGTCCAAGGTGCTCTTCGACCTCGTCGCCTGACGGCTGATCGGTCACGAATTCCCCCTCGCCGGACCCGCGCCGGCGCAAACTGCCCCCGGGGGGGGGCGGGGGGTGATCACCGAGTGCGAGATAGGATTTAGGCCGGCGGGGGGGGGATAGGCCCCCCCGCA
>NZ_JBHYVA010000898.1:0-522 GCF_042750055.1 Streptomyces sp. NPDC059456 | reverse complement strand
CGCCCCCGGCCAACTCCCCCCGGTGGGGCCGGGGCCTATTTCCCACAGAGAGAAGACATGAATTCAGCACGCAGGAGACGAATACTCCCCGGCCTCCTCCTCGCCTTGAGCCTCATGGCGACGGGCACCGCCACCGCCGTCGACCAGGGCCACGCCCCGGGCGCCGCGGGCAAGGTGTCGGCGGCGGAGGAGGCCCCCGCCCGCACGGCGGGCGGTATCGACGCGAACCGTCCGACCGGCGTTCCCGCCCCCACCAAGACCCGTCCCGCCACGATGGACTCCCGGGAGAACTGCGAGCCCACGCCCGCCGGCTCCCGCGAGCGCAAGGCGGGTGCCGTGCAGGCGTGCGTCACCACGAGCGCCACGCCGGTGACCCAGGTCGGGCGGAAGTTCCTCGCCGCGGGCCGCCCCCCCGGGGCGGCGCCCCCGGCCGCGGCCCGCCCCCGCCCCGCGCGCCGCAACCCCCCCCGCCCGGGGGGGTTGAGCGGCGGGTGGGGGATGGTGTGGGTCGTCAACTAGGGC
>NZ_JBHYVA010000897.1:0-2870 GCF_042750055.1 Streptomyces sp. NPDC059456 | reverse complement strand
TTATTAGTCTGCGTGAGCTCGGTTATATACTCTGTTGCTCCTCGGGGGGGGCGGCGAAAACCCCCCCCCCCACCACACGGCGTTGGCGGGGCCGGGTGTCACTTGACGCAGGCACCTCCAGTGGGTTGCATACGTTCTGTGATCACATACCGGACATCGGGAGCCGCATCATGGACCCGGTGATCGTCGTCGGCGCGGGGCCGGTCGGACTGTCACTGGCCCTGGCCCTGGCAGGCTCGGGCGTGCCCTGCGTCGTGCTCGACGAGGGACCGGGCAAGGACCTGCCCCGACCAGCCCGTACGGTCGTCCTGCACGAGGACACCTCGGCCATGGTCCACCGGCTGGGGTGCACGACACTGCGCGATGAGGGGGCGCTGTTCGCCGCCTGGCGCACCATGCGGCGCCGCAGCCGTGCCGACGACGCCCGGCGCATCACCTTCGAGGACCGCCAGGCCCCCCTGCACCTGCCGCAGCACGCCCTCTCGCGCGGGCTGCGCGACGCCGCGGCCGCACATCCGCTGGTCCAGATGGTCACCGACAGCAAGCTGGACTCGCTGGAACAGGACGACGACGGGGTCACCGCGCACACCCGGGGCGCCGAGACCACCTGGTGGCGGGGGAGCTACCTGGTCGGCTGCGACGGAGCCCGCTCCACGGTGCGCAAGCTGCTCGGCATCCGCTTCCCGGGCCGTACGGCCGTCGAGCGGCACGCCGTGGCCGCCCTGCGCACCGAACTGCCCTGGCCCGGCGAGGCCCTGCTGTACCGCGACCCGCCGCAGGAGACCACCGCCCGGCCGCTGCCCGACGGGGTGTGGCGGCTGGACTGGCTGCTCCCGGGCCGCGGGGAGCTGGTCACCCCCGACGCGCTCGTCACCCTGATCCGGGACACCCTGGCCGCGTGGTGCGGGGGCACCACTCCCCCGTACGACCTGCTCGACACCGGGGTGCACACGCTGCACCACCGGCTCGCCCGGCGCTGGCGCGACCGCCGTGCCTTCCTCGCCGGGGACGCCGCCCACCTGCTGGGCGCGCTCGGCACGCAGGGGGTCGACGAGGGGCTGCGGGACGCCGAGAACCTCGCCTGGAAGCTGTCCCTGGCCTGGCACCAGGGTGCTTCCGAGGCCCTGCTCGACAGCTACGAGGACGAGCGCCGCACGGCGGTCGCGGCCCGGCTGCGCGCCGCCGACCAGGCGATGCCCGTGCTGCGCGGGGGCGGCGGGCTGCGGACGTACCTGCCCGGCGCGACCCGCTCCGGTGAACTGCTGCTGACCGACGGCCACTTGGGACGGGGACCGCTGGGTGCGGCGCCGACGTACGCCCCTCCGGTGGCCGTGCGCGAGGTGCCCACCGGCACGGAGCCGGGCGGTCAGGTCGCCAACATTCCCGTCACCGCGCCCGACGGGGCGACGGTGCCGCTGCGCGACCTGCTGGGGCGGGGCCGCCTGCTGGTGGTGCTCGTCGCCCCGGGCACCGGGGTCTGGGACCGGCGGCACTGGCTGAGCGCCGGTCTGATGCCGCGGCTGGCTGCGGCGGTGAGCGCCCTCCCGGTCCGCACCGAACTGCTGGTCGCGGACGGCTACCCGGGGGCGCAGGCGCACACCGTGCTCCTGGTCCGGCCGGACGGGCACCTGGCGGCGACCTTCGCCGGCGTGCGCCCCTCGGAGCTGTACGAGGCGGCGGACACCGTCCGGTGGGGGGCGCCCGCGCCGCTCGACGAGTCCTCCGCCACACAGCCGGCCGTGATCGATTGACCGGTCCGAGGCCTTCGTGCTTCACTCGCGGACATGACCGGCAACGACGTACGCCTGTGGCGGAGGGTCCATATGGACCTGCTCCGCTACGCGGGCTGCGTGTGTCGCCCTTCCTGCTGATTCGCCCTTTCCCCCCGCGCGCTCGGCGCGCACTTTCGCGAACCTTCAGGACGGTCACGCCCCCATGTCTGCGCCCCTTGCACCCAGTGCATCCACTGCGCCCCCCGCACCTCTGCACGCCCCCGCGCACGCCCCCGCACGCTCCACCGCGGTGACGGCCGCGGAACTCCTCGACTTCGCCCTGCGCACCGCCGCCGATCCGGCGGTCATCGACTCCCTCCCCCTCGACCCCGAGGGCCGCACCTGGATCCGGCTCGACGGGCCGGGCGGCAGCGAGGCCTGGGTGATCGGCTGGCCGCCGGGCAGCGGGACCGGCTGGCACGACCACGCCGAGTCGCAGGGTGCGTTCGTCACCGCCCGCGGCCGGCTCAGGGAGCACTCGCTGGCGGTCCGGCTCCCCTCCGAGGGCTGGCGGAGCCTGGAACTCGCCCCCGATCTGGACCGCAGCCGCAGCCTGGGCCCGGGAACGGGCCGGGCCTTCGGCGAGCACCACGTCCACGAGGTGCTCAACGAATCGGCGGCGGAGCACGCCGTCTCGGTGCACGCGTACTACCCGCCGCTGCCCCTGATCCGCCGCTACAGCCGCACCGGCCGGGTGCTCACGCTGGAGCAGGTCGAGCGTCCGGCGGACTGGCAGTGAGCGCGCCCGTCGGCATCGACGCCC
Organism: Streptomyces sp. NPDC059456; assembly: GCF_042750055.1. NCBI lineage: Bacteria > Bacillati > Actinomycetota > Actinomycetes > Kitasatosporales > Streptomycetaceae > Streptomyces > Streptomyces sp. NPDC059456. The sequence continues at coordinate 335 of NZ_JBHYVA010000897.1, read as the reverse complement.
TGCTGGAACGGGTCCGCTCGGCGTACACCCGCATCGATCCGGCGCAGGCGTACGCGGCGTTCCGGGCGGGCGACGCCCTGCTCGTGGACATCCGGTACCAGGCGCTGCGCGACCGCGACGGCCTGATCCCGGGTGCGCTGGTGGTCGAGCGCAACGAACTGGAGTGGCGCCTGGACCCGCAGGGCTCGCACCGCGCCCCCGAGGCAACCTCGCACGACCTGCGGGTGGTGGTGATCTGCAACGAGGGCTACGCCTCCTCCCTCGCAGCGGCCTCCCTGCACGCGCTGGGCCTGCACCGGGCCACGGACCTGACCGGCGGCTTCCAGGCCTGGAAG
>NZ_JBHYVA010000896.1:0-2875 GCF_042750055.1 Streptomyces sp. NPDC059456 | reverse complement strand
GCACGACGCCCGGCTGTCGTGCTCTACCGTCCGGAACGATCTTCACAGGAATCAGGAGCGTCCACCCCAGTGACCCGACCCGACACCGTACGACGGCTCCAGGCCGCCGGCGCCGCCGTGGCGATGGCCGCCGCCGCCCTCGTCGCCACCGCCCCCGCCGCCGAGGCCCGCCCCGGCGGCCACTGCACCACCCCGCGGCTCGCGGCCGGCTGGTACGGGGACAACCAGGCGCGGCTCCAGCAGCTGATCGACCAGTACGGCGCGTGCAATCCGTACCGGCCGAGCCGCACCAAGCCCGTCGCCGTCTTCGACTGGGACAACACCGTCGTCAAGAACGACGTCGGCGACGCCCAGATGTACTGGCTGCTGCGCAACGGCAAGATCCGCCAGCCGGCCGCCGGCGACTGGACCACCACCAGCCGCTACCTCACCCCCGCCGCCGCCAAGGCCCTCGCCGACGCCTGCGGCGCCCTCGCCCGTCCCGGCGCCCCCCTGCCCACCGGCACCCCCGCGGGTGCGGGCTGCGCGGACGAACTCGCCGCCGTCTACGGCACCGCCGCCACCCGCTCCGGCGCCGCCGCCTTCACCGGCTGGGACCACCGCACCATCGAGCCCGCGTACGCCTGGCTGCCCCAGCTCATGCAGGGCTGGACCGCCCGCGAGGTCCGCGGCTTCGCCGCCGCCGCACGGGCCGAGAACCTGGCCGCCCCCATCGGCGCCACGCAGAAGGTCGGCACCGGCACCACCACCGGCTGGGTCCGCTACTACGACCAGCAGAAGGACCTCATCGGCGGGCTGCAGAAGGCCGGCTTCGACGTCTGGATCAGCTCGGCCTCGCCGCAGCCGGTCGTCGAGGTGTGGGCCAAGGGTGTCGGCGTCGGCGCCGACCACGTCATCGGCATCCGCAACACCACCACGCCCGGCGGGAAGTTCACCGCGCATCTGAAGGGCTGCGGCTCCGTGCGGGACGGCGCCGACACGATGATCACGTACGTCGACGGCAAGCGCTGCTGGATCAACCAGGAGATCTTCGGGGTCCGCGGCGCGGCCGCCGAGAAGGTCCAGCCGGCCGCCCGCCGCCAGGTGTTCGCCGCCGGCGACTCCGACACCGACGTCTCGTTCCTGCGGGACGCGACCGCACTGCGGCTGGTGGTGAACCGGAACAAGAACGAGCTGATGTGCCGCGCGTACGACAACAGCGACGGCAAGTGGGTCGTGAACCCGATGTTCATCGAGCCGAAGAAGCAGAAGAGCAGCCCCTACCCGTGCTCGACCACGGGCTACGTCGACCACGACGGCACGCCCGGTCCCGTCCGCCGGGGTGACACCAGCGTCATCCCCGACCAGACGGACTCCGTCTTCTAGCGGCGGCCACGGGGCGGCTACAGGAACGTACGGCCCTCGCCCCGGTACGTCGGGACGGTGGCCGTCACCCGGTCGCCCTCGACCAGGTGCAACGCGTCGAAGCGCTCGCACAGTTCCCCCGCCTTCGCGTGCCGGAACCAGACCCGGTCGCCGATCAGCAGATCGTCGGCCGGGCTGCCGAGCAGCGGCGTCTGCACCTCGCCGGCCCCCTCCTGGGGGTCGTAGCGCAGGCCCTGCGGAAGGTACGGCTCGGGGAGCCGGTCCGCACCGGCCGCGCCGGAGGCGGGGTACCCGCCGCCGAGCACCGTCACCACGCCGACACCGGGACGGCGCACCACCGGCTGGGCGAACAGCGCCGCCGGACGGCCCCGGAACGACGTGTAGTTGTCGAACAGCCGCGGTACGTAGAGCCCCGAACCGGCGGCGATCTCCGTGACGGAGTCCTCGGCCGCGGTCTGCTGGACGCTGCCGGTGCCGCCGCCGTTGACGAACTCCAGGTCCGGGACGACCGCCCGGACGGCCCGGACGGCCTCGGCGCGACGCGCCGCGAGCTCCTTGCGGGCGGCGGCCTGCATGAGCCGGATGGCGCGGGAGCGCAACGGGCGTCCGGCGAGGGCGTCGCCGACGCCGGCGACGTGGCCCTCGTAGCCCATGATCCCGACGACGCGGAACCCGGGCCGGGCGCAGACGGTACGGGCCAGTTCCGCGAGCCCGGCCGGATCGCGCAGCGGCGAACGCCGGGCGCCGACGCGGACCCGGCCGCCCAGGAGGTGGAGGGCGGTGTCCAGTTCGAGGCAGACGCGGACCTCCTGCGAGCCGTCGGCGCCGCGGGACCGGTCGATCAGCTCCAGCTGGGCCGGGTCGTCCACCATCACGGTGACGGCCGCGGCCAGCTTCGGGTCCCCGGCGAGCTCCGCGAAACCGGCGCGGTCGGTGGAGGGGTAGGCCAGCAGCACGTCCTCGAACCCCGACCGGGCCAGCCAGACCGACTCGGCGAGCGTGTACGACATGATCCCGGCGAACCCGGGCCGGGCGAGGACCCGTTCGAGGAGCGCACGACAGCGGACGGACTTGCTCGCCACGCGGATCGGCTTGCCGCCGGCCCGGCGGACGAGATCGTCCGCGTTGGCGTCGAACGCGTCGAGATCGACGATGGCCAGGGGCGCGTCGAGGTGCGCGGTGGCCCGGTCGTAACGGGCCCTGTCTCCACCGGCGGGAAGATTCATGGGCGGCAGCCTGCCAGATGCCCGTACCGGTGGGTAGGGGTCTACACCGCTACGGGCCCCCACCCCCCGGCCGGCACCGCGCCCCCGGCCGGGCGCGGCCCCGCAACGCGCCGGGTGCCGTGCCGGACCCACTGGGTTCTGCCCCGGACCCCGCCGGGCCCGGAAGGCGACGACGTGCCGCGCCCCCGAGCCGGGCGCGCCCTCGGCCGGGGCCGCGCCCGGGTGCGGGCGGGTAGTGGGGGGGGCGGGGCGGGGGGCGGGGTGGGTGTGCGCGGGGGTGGTGC
>NZ_JBHYVA010000895.1:0-2876 GCF_042750055.1 Streptomyces sp. NPDC059456 | reverse complement strand
CACCCCCCGACTTCCGTCCCCGCCTTCCTCATCCGTCCGAGGAGTCACCTGCCATGAAGCGCTTCGCCACCGTCGCCCTGACCGCCCTCGCCCCGATCTCCTGGGGTTCGACCTACGCCGTGGCCACCGAACTGCTCCCGCCCGACCGGCCCCTGTTCACCGGCGTGATGCGGGCCCTGCCCGCCGGACTCCTGCTCACGGCCCTGGCCCGCAGACTCCCGACCGGCGCGTGGTGGTGGAAGTCCGCCGTCCTCGGCACGCTCAACATCGGCGCCTTCTTCCCGCTGCTGTTCCTCTCCGCGTACCGGCTCCCCGGCGGCGTGGCGGCCGTCCTCGGCTCCGCCGGCCCGCTGTTCGTCGTCGGCCTCGCCGCCCTCGTCCTGGGGGAGCGGGCCCGGCTGCGGACCGTACTCGCCGCCGTCGTGGGCGCGTTCGGCGTGAGCATGGTCGTCCTGACCTCCGCGGCCCGGCTGGACCTCGTCGGGATCATCGCCGGTGTCGTCTCCTCGGCCTCCATGGCCGCCGGCACGGTGATGACCAAGCGCTGGGGACGCCCCGAGGGGGTCGGCCCGCTGGCCGTGACCGGCTGGCAGCTCACCGCGGGCGGGCTGGTCATCATCCCCGTCGCGGCCCTCGTCGAGGGGGCGCCGCCCGCGCTCGACGGCAACGCCTTCCTCGGCTACGGCTACATGATGCTGATCAACACCGGTATCGCGTACTGGCTCTGGTTCCGCGGCATCGGCCGGCTCACCGCCACCTCGGTCACCCTGCTCGGCCCGCTCTCCCCGCTCACCGCCGCCGTCATCGGCTGGGCCGCCCTCGGCCAGGCCCTGTCGCCCGTCCAGCTGGTGGGCATGGCGATCGCCTTCGGGGCCACCGTCGCGGGCCAGCTCTTCGCCGCCCGCACCCCCGCCCCCGCACCGGCGGAACCGTTCAGTTCCACTGAAGAGAACGATCGAAATGTTTCGATGGACCTGACGGATGGCGAAGTGCGACGGTAGACCCACTTCACACCGGCACCCGAGGGGGAGAACACACCGTGGCCGTCATGGACAGGGTCCGCACCGTTACGCAGCACCGGGGCGGCAGCAGGGCCGGGAAGGGGCCCGCGGGACTCGGCGTCCTGCTCGCCCTGGTCGCCACGGTCGTCTGGTCCGGCAGCTTCGTCGCCACCCGGGGCATGGCCGACACCGTCCCGCCCGTGCAGGCCGTGTTCTGGCGCTGGGTCATCGCCGCCCTCGCCGTCGCCCCCTTCGCGGCCCGCCAGGCCTGGCGGCAGCGGGCACTGATCCGCGAGCACCTCGGCTTCGTCGCCCTCGCCTCGCTGTTCGGCGTCGCCCTGTACAACACGCTCGTGCACCAGGCCGGACTGACCACCTCCGCCTCCAACATGGGCATGATCATGGCCGCCTCCCCGGTCGTCATGGCGCTCTACGCCCGGCTCGGCGGCGAACGGCTCGGCGCCCGGCGCACCTTCGGACTGCTGCTCGCCGCGTTCGGCGTGCTGCTCCTCGTCGGAGACGGCTCGCTCGGCTTCGACTTCGGGGCCGGAGACCTGTGGATGTTCGCCGCCGCCCTGTCGTTCGCCACGTACAGCGCGCTGCTCAAGCGCAAGCCCGCCGAACTCGGCGGACCGGCCTTCCTGATCACCACCTTCGTGCTCGGCGCGCTGATGCTGGCCCCCGCGTACGCCGTGTCCGTCACCGTCCAGGGCGGCTTCGAGGTCACCCCGGGCACCGCCGGCATGCTGCTGTACGTCGGCGTCATGTCCTCCGCGGTCGCCTTCTTCGCCTGGAACAAGGCCGTCTCGCTGATCGGCGCGGCCCGCGCGGGAGTCGTCTACTACCTCCAGCCGGTGTGCGTCGCCGGCCTCGGACTCCTGCTGCTGGGCGAGCGGACGGGCCCGGCCCAGCTGCTGTGCATGGCACTGATCCTGGGCGGCGTGGGCCTGGGGGCCCGGCGGTAGGTTCGGCCCCATGACCGAGTGGGACATCAAGAAGCTGCGGATCCTGCGGACCCTGGCCGACCGGGGGACCGTGACCGCGACGGCCGGGGCGCTGCACATGACGCCCTCGGCCGTTTCGCAGCAGCTGACCAATCTCGCCCGGCAGCTGGGGGTGCCGCTGCTGGAGGCGCAGGGGCGCCGGGTCCGGCTCACGGACGCCGCGCACCTCGTGCTGCGGCACGCGGAGGCCGTGTTCGCGCAGCTGGAGCGGGCGGACGCCGAGCTGGCCGGATACCTGGCCGGGGACGCGGGGGAGGTCCGGATCGGGGCGTTCTCCACGGCCGTTCCGGTGCTGGTGGTCCCGGCGGTGGCGGCGCTGCGGCGCAGCCACCCGGGGGTGGAGGTACGGGTACGGGAGACCGAGGCGGCGCAGTCGTACGAACTGCTGTCGGCCGGGGCCGTCGACCTGGCCCTCTCGCTGGCCGCGCACGCCCCGACCGCCCGGGACCCGCGGTTCACCCGGCTGGCGCTGATGGAGGACCCGCTCGACGTGGCCCTGCCCCCGGGGCATCCGCTGGCGGGCGCGGCGGAGCTGCGGCTGGCGGACCTGTCGGGGGACCCGTGGATCTACGGGGGCAGCGGGCCGTGGCAGGAGATCGCCCGTACGGCGTGCGAGGCCGCGGGGTTCGTGCCGGAGCAGGCGCACGCGGCGGCCGGGTGGACGGCGATCCTGGCGATGGTCGAGGCGGGGATGGGCGTGGCGCTGGTGCCGCGCATGGTGTCGAGCCGGGCCTCGGGGGTGGTGGTGCGGGTGCTGACCCGCGACCGCCCCACGCGGCACGTCATCGCGGCCACCCGCCGCGGCTCGGAATCCGCACCGGCCGTCGCCCACGCCCTGACGGCCCTGCGGCACGCCGCGGCCGCCCGGTAG
>NZ_JBHYVA010000894.1:0-2877 GCF_042750055.1 Streptomyces sp. NPDC059456 | reverse complement strand
GGGGGCCCCGTCGGGCGCGGCCCGGGGGGGGCTACGTCCTCGCGCTTACGCCCGGGGGCGACCGGCATTCCCCCGGGCCCGGCCGGGGGGGCGCGGCCGGGGCCCCGGGAGGGGGCTTTCGGGTTACGGGGCCGCGGGGGCGGGCGGGTCCTCGTAGAGGGCTTCGATCAGGGCGCCGTACTTTTCCCGGACCACCCGGCGGCGGAGCTTCAGCGAGGGTGTGAGTTCCCCGGATTCGGGACCCCATTCCTCGGTCAGCAGCCGGTACCGCTTGATCTGCTCGGTGCGGTTGAGCCGGGCGTTCGCCGCCTCGACGGCGCGGGCGACCTCCTCGCGGACGGCCGGGTGCGCCGCGAGCGCGGCCGGCGAGCCCGCCTCGATCCCGCGGGCCGCCGCCCACGCCGGGGCCAGCTCCGCGTCCAGCACCAGCAGGGCGACGAGGTAGGAGCGGCCGTCGCCGTGCACCAGGGCCTGGCCGATCAGCGGGTGTTCCTTGACGGTGTTCTCCACCAGGGCCGGCGAGACGTTCTTGCCGTTCGAGGTGATGATGAGTTCCTTCTTGCGGTCGGTCAGCCAGAGGAACCCGTCCTCGTCGAGCCGGCCGATGTCCCCGGTGGCGAACCAGCCCTCGGCGTCGTGGGCACCGTCCAGGGACCCGTCGGCCCGCAGGTAGCCGGCGAAGACGGTCGCGCCGCGCGTGAGGATCTCCCCGTCCTCGGCGAGCCGCAGCTCCAGGCCCTCGATCGGGCGGCCGACCGAGCCCAGCCGGAAGTCGTCCGGGCTGTTGACCGTGCACACGCCCGAGGTCTCGGTGAGCCCCCAGGCGTCCATGATCGTGATCCCCCAGCCGGCCCAGAACCGGACCACGTCGATCGGCATCGGCGCGGTCGCGCTGGCCGTCCACACCAGCCTGTCGAGTCCGGCCAGGCCCAGCAGCGGGTCCAGCACCTGCTCCTTGGCCCGGGCGTACGAGGCCTCCAGCGCGGCCGGGATCCGCTCGCCGCGCTCCCGGTGCCCGGCGCGGGCCCGGGCCAGGTCGTTCGCGGCCTCGATGGACTCCCGCTGTGCGGCGGGCAGCTGGGCGAGCACGGCCCGTACGGACGCGGCGAGCTTCTCCCAGACCCGGGGCACGCCGAAGAACTGCACCGGGTGCAGCTCCCGGACGGCGGGTGCCACGGCCGTCGGGTCCGCGACCAGCCGGACGTGCGCCGCCCGCAGCAGCGGCAGGTAGATGCCCAGGATCCGCTCGGCGATGTGCGCGAACGGCAGGTAGCAGATGTGCTCGGCGTGCTCGGGCAGCTCCGTGCGCCGGTCGAGGCGGACGGCCTGGAGCACGATGTTGCGGTGGGTCAGCCGCACGCCCTTGGGGTCTCCGGTGGTGCCGGAGGTGTAGACGACGGTCAGCGGGTCCTCGGGGCGTGCCTCCTGCCAGGCCTTCTCGAAGGCGTCGGGGCGGTGCGTGCGGGCGCCGCTCGCGTACAGCGAGCCGTACGTGCGGTGCGTGCCCGCGTCGGCGGCCTCGGCCACGACCAGCCGCTCCAGCGGCACCTGCGCGTCGGCGAGCAGCGGTTCCCACCGGGCCAGCTCGCGGGCCCCTTCGAGGACGGCGACCCGGGCCCGGCTGTGGCGGGCGATGTGGGCGATCTGCTCGGGCGCGGAGGTCCCGTACACGGTGACGGGGACGGCGCCGAGATGAACGAGCGCGAGGTCGCTCAGCCAGTGCTCGGGGCGGTTGCCCATCATGATCAGGACGTGTTCGCCGCGCTCCACGCCGAGCGCGGCGTATCCGGAGGCGAGGACGGCGACCTTGCGGCGGACCTCGCTCCAGGTGAGGGTCGACCAGCCGGCGCCCTCGCGCCACGAGAGGGCGGGGAGATCGCCGTGCTCGGCGGCGTTGCGCGCCAGCAGGGTGGGCAGGGTGAGCTCTTCGGGTCGTCCGGGCAGTCGCAGTTTCATGGTCATGGGCAGCTCCTGGCCGTTTCACATCGTTGGTGCGACAGCAATACTGTTGAACCCAAGCTGTGGAGCAGAGAGCGAGGCGCGGACGATGGCCGACCAGGCACCAGAGCCGATGCTCACCGTCGACGAGCTGGCGGCCAGGGCTGGCGTCACCGTGCGCACCGTACGGTTCTACAGCACGCGCGGCCTTTTGCCCCCTCCCGTGATCGGCCCCCGTCGGGTGGGCCACTACGGGCCGGAGCACCTGTCGCGGCTGGCGCTGATCGAGGAGTTGCAGCACCAGGGCATGACGCTGTCGGCCATCGAGCGCTACCTCGACACCCTGCCCGACGATCTGAGCGCGCACGATCTGGCCATCCACCGTGCCCTGGTGTCCAGTTGGGCGCCGGATTCGGCGCGGGAGGTGTCCCGGGCCGAGCTGGAGAAGCGGGCGGGGCGGGTCCTGTCGGACACGGACGTGCAGCGGCTGACGGCGATGAACGTGCTGGGCGCCGCCGGTGAGGGCTTCCGGGTGGACGTGGGGCTGCTGCGGCTGGGGGTCGCGCTCCTCGACGTGCCGATCGCGCAGGAGACGATCCTCGCCGCGCGCACGGTGCTGATGGAGCACACCAGATCCGCGGCCCACGAGCTGACGGCGCTCTTCCGGGACGAGGTGTGGGGTCCGTTCACCGAGGGGGAGAGCGATCCGGAGCGGGTGGAGTCGATGAAGGCGCTGTCCGCGCACATGCAGCCGATGGTGGTGCAGGCACTGGTCACCGCCTTCCAGCGGTCCCTCAGGGAAGAACTGCGGGCGGCGTTCACCTCGGATGTTCCTGTCAGCAGGGCGGCCGCCGCGGTCCCCCCCCCCCCCGCGGGCCCGGGGCGCCCCCCCCCCCCCCGGGGCGGAGGGCGGGAGGCACGCCCCCCCCCCCCGGCGAG
>NZ_JBHYVA010000893.1:0-2880 GCF_042750055.1 Streptomyces sp. NPDC059456 | reverse complement strand
GCCCGGGTGGCCCCGCGGGGCGGGGGGTCTGTCCCCCGCGGCGGGGGGGTGCGGGGTCTCCGGGGCGCCGCGGCCCCCCCCCCCCCGCCACCGCACCGGCGGCCGGTCCGCCTTCTACCAGGCCGCTCTGAACGGCTTCGGCCTGCACGGCCTCGTCCACCTCGGGCAGGCGGCCGCCACCCGCGGCTACACCCCCGGCGTCGTCACCTCACCGCTCCTCGTCGTCCCCTTCACCCTCTGGGCCCGCGGCCGGCTGCGCCGCGCCGGGGTGCTGAGGCCGGTGCGGGTGCGGGACGCCGTGCAGGGGCTGGCCCTCGCCGCCGTGGCCGCCGCGGGCTCGCAGGCGGTGGCCCGACGGCTCGGGTGAACCGCGGCCGGTGAACCGGCGGTGCGGTGGTCGTTCCCCGGGGCGGCTTCGGTCGTTGACCCGGCATGGAGCTGCTGCCGACCATCGCGGCGCCGGGTGTCGGTGAACGGGCCGACGCCGTGGCCGATGCCGCCTGCCACCTCTACGACGCCGTCGCACCCTGGAGCACCGCCGAGCCCGGCGGCTGGAGCCGTACGGCGGCCGAGGACGCCGCCGAGACCATCGAGACCACCGCGCTCGCGCTGGCGTACGTCCACCCGCGCGCGGAGGTCATCCTGGCGCCGGTGCACGCCGCCCTCGCCGACCTGCGCCGCCAGCTCGGTCTGCCGCCCGCCGGTCAGCCGGGCGGCGACGGGCCGCCGGTGACCCCGCGCTCGGTGGGCAACCCGCGGCGCACCCGCTGGGTCCGGGTCCTCACCCCGCCTTCGCCCCGGCAACCGCCTGCTCGTACAACTTCTTGACGTCCGCGCCGAAGTACGAGCTGTACGAGGTGTCGGCGGTGTCCCCGCCCGTCTTCCAGCCGCCGATGACGCCCACCACCTCGCCGGTCTCGGTCACCTTGTCGTAGTTCCTCAGGAAGGGGCCGCCACTGGTTCCGCCGGGGTACCCGGTGCAGTCGATCCGCAGGAACGATCCCGGGATCCCCGGATCCTTGCTGGTGAACTTCGTCGTGCGGTTCACGCACAGCCGCGGCCGCGCCGCCGACGCCGGATGGCCGATCAGCGACACCTTCGCGTGCTCGTAACCGGCGCCCGTGACCAGGCGGTTCCCGCCCACCACGTCCTCGACCGGGAACCCGTCGGCGTCCGGCCCGACCTGCGCGAACGCCACGTCGAGGGTGGCCCCCTTGTCGGCGCCCAGGCTCTTGTAGCGCGAGTCGATCCACACCTTCGACCGCCCGTCGGCGGCGCGCAGCACCGGGAACATCCCGTACGGCTGGGGGTTGGCCGCCGTGTACAGCGGGACGAAGGCCACCTGGCGGGCGTCGGTGCCCAGCAGGCAGTGTGCCGCGCTGAGCACCAGGTTGCGGCCGGGGGAGGCGACCACGCTCGCGGTGCAGAAGTACGCGCCGCCGCCCTTCATCACGAACATCCGGCCGACGACCGGGATCCCGTCGAAGTCCTGGCCGGTGCCCGGGTCGGTGGCCGGGGCGGACGCCGGGGTCATGGGAGCGGCGGACGCCATTCGGTCGGCCGTCCAGAAGTTCTCCGCCTCGCGGGCGGACCACGTGGCGGGCGACTTGGCGGACGGCGCGGCGGATCCCGTCGCGGACCACCGGGCGGCCGGTGGCAGGGCGCAGCCCGCCTCGGCCACCGGCAGCGGCCCCGCGGGCAGCAGCAGGGCGGCCGTCGCCGCCGCCACGGTCAACGTACGTCGCATGTCGAGCTCCTCTGGTGCTGTGGCCGGAAAAAGGTGGGACGAGGGGCCGTGCCGGGCGCCGTGACCCGGTGGACCGTTCCGGTCGCAGCACTAGACGGCCTGCGGGAAGCGGAACAGCCGGTCCGGGTCGTAGGTGCGCCGGACGTCTTCGAGGCGGGCGAGGTTCGGCCCGTAGTACGCCTCGCGCCAGGCGGGCAGTTTCGGATCGGTGTAGTTCTGGTAGGCGCGGCCGCTCGCCCACGGGCGCAGGTCCTGCCAGAGCCCGTCGAGCCAGCCCTGGTGGCGTGCCACCTGCGCGGGCGTCGCGGACGCCGGCCAGTAGGCCAGGTACTGGGTGAGGAACGCGCTGTCGCGGTGTACGAACGCGGTGTCGGACGGCGCCGGCCGGTTCACCGCCCCGCCCAGCTCCCCGGAGAACTGCACCACCCCGAGGCCGCCGCCCGGCACGCTCCGCCCGTAGCGCCGCACGGCGGCCAGCACCGCCGCGATGCCGGCGTCCGGCAGCCCGGCGCCGCCCCAGAAGTCCGAGCGCCCGCCGTACGAATCCCGGCCGGTCAGCCCCTCGGGGGTCCGGCCGGGCAGGGTCCCCGGCAGATGGCACTGCGCGGCGCTCCGCTCCGCGCAGCCCGACATGGCCCGCAGGGTCTCCTCGTAGCCGCGTACGACGACCCAGCTGTCCCGCGGGGGCCTGCCGACCAGGTCGGACAGCCGGGTCAGCTCCCGGTCGAGCTCGGCGCGGCCGTCGAGGCACAGCACCCGCACGGCGGGGGCGGCCGGCGGACCGGCTTCCACGAGGAACTCGACCTGGCTCCAGAACGGGTCGGGCAGGGCCGCCAGCCAGCGCTGCCAGCCGCGCAGCAGCGCCGCGGAGTCGGCCTCGGCCCAGTGGAGTTCGGCATAGGCGCAGTCGCCGGCCGGGTGGGTGCGGAAACGGAACTCGGTGACCACGCCGAAGTTGCCGCCCCCGCCGCCGCGCAGGGCCCAGAACAGCTCCGGGTCCCGGCCGGCGTCGGCCTCGCGCACGATCGCGTCCGGAGTGACCACGGTGACCCCCGTGAGCGCGTCGGTGGTGGTCCCGTACGCCCCCGCTGCCATACCCAGGGCGCCGCCCAGGGTGTGCGCCCCCGAGACGG
>NZ_JBHYVA010000892.1:0-2890 GCF_042750055.1 Streptomyces sp. NPDC059456 | reverse complement strand
GTGTTTTGTTTAAACGACCCCGCTGCCACCCCCGCCCCGCCGCCCCCCCGGGGCGCGGGCCGCCGCGGCCGGCGGCCAGGAGGACGAACTCGCCAGGATCCTCCCCGAACTCGGCGACACCCCCCGCGGCCCGCACGACGAGGAGAGCACAGCCCGGCTCTTCGAACTGACGGCCCGGATGCTGGAACGCCTCGCCGCGGACCGCACCGTCGTCCTCGTCTTGGAGGACCTGCACTGGGCGGACACCTCCACCCGCCACCTGCTCTCCTACCTCTTCCGCACCCTTGCCGCCGGCCGGCTCGTCATCGTCGCCACCTACCGGGCCGACGACGTCCACCGCCGCCATCCGCTGCGCCCGCTGCTCGCCGAACTGGACCGCCTCCGCACCGTCCAGCGCATCGAACTGCCCCGGTTCAACCGGGCCGAGGTGCGCCGCCAGCTCGCCGGCATCCTCGCCTCGCAGCCCGACGAGGCCTACGTGGACTCCGTGTTCGACCGCTCCGACGGCAACGCCTTCTTCGTCGAGGAACTCGCCGCCTGCAAGGAGAGCAGCTGCCGCGCCGGACTCCCCGAGTCCCTCCGCGACCTGCTGCTCGTCCGCGTCGAGGTGCTGCCGGAGGCAGCCCAGCGCGTCGTGCGCATCGTCGCCGAGGGCGGATCCACCGTGGAGTACCCGCTGCTGCGCGCCGTCGCCGGGCTGACCGAGGACGAGCTGATCGAGGCCCTGCGCGCCGCCGTCGGAGCCAACATCCTCCTCGCCACCCCCGACGGGGACGGCTTCCGCTTCCGCCACTCGCTGGTCCGCGAGGCCGTCAGCGACGACCTGCTGCCCGGCGAACGCGCCCGCGTCAACCGCCGCTACGCCGAGGCCCTGGAGGGCGACGACTCGCTGATCCGCGCCGCGGAACGGGTCATCCGGCTCGCCGCCTACTGGTACCACGCCAACGACGCCGCCAAGGCGCTGCCCGCCGTCCTCGCCGCCTCCGTCGCCGCCCGCCGCCGGCACGCCTACTCCGAGCAGCTGCGCCTGCTGGAACGGGCGCTGGACCTGTGGGAGAGCGCGCCGCAGGAGGTCCGCGAGGCGCTGCGCCCCGTGGACTACACGGACGTGTACCCGCCGTGCGGCTGCGACCCGGCGACCACCCCGCTCAAGCGGCTCGACCTGCTGGCCGAGGCGACCGTCGCCGCCCGCTTCGGCGGCGAACGCGAACGCGCCCTGAAGATCACCAAGACGGCCCTGCGGCTGCTGGAGGAGGACGGCGACGGCGACCCGCTGCGGGCAGCCTGGTTCTGGACCGAGCGCTCCGGACTCGTGGCCAGCCTGGCCCGCGGCGACGGCTGGGCGGAGCTCGGCAAGGCCCAGGAACTCGTCAAGGGGCTGCCCCCGTCCCAGGTGCACGCCCAGGTCCTGGTCCGGGCCGCGGGCTGGGGCATGCTCCACAACCCCGGCCCCGGCAACCTCGACGCAGCGGAACGCGCCGTGTCCTACGCCCGCATGCTCGGGGCCGAGGACATCGAGCTCAACGCCCGGATCACGGTGGGCTGCCTGCTCACCGACTCCGGCGACCCCGAGCGCGGGCTCGCCGAGCTGTTCGCCGTCCGGGAGCGGGCCACCGCACTGGGGCTCGTCATGCAGGCGGGACGCGCACATATCAACCTCACCTCTCAGCTGGAAGGCATGGGCCGGTCCCGCGAAGCCGTGGAACTGGCCGAACAAGGGGTCGAACTCCTCAAGAAGTCACGGCTGCTGGACAGCGAGGCCTGGATCAGCGGGAACATGGCCGAGAGCCTGTACAGCCTCGGCCGCTGGGACGAGGCCGCCGAAGCCGCCCGGCGCGCCCTGCAGGTCGGCCAGAGCGCGGCCCCGCGCGGTTCCGCCTCCGCACGGCTGTCCTACCTGGCCCTGGCACGCGGCGAACTGACCGAGGCGACCGGCCGGCTCTCCGCCGCCCACGCCCACTTCGGCACCCACGACAGCCAGCCCCAGCACCGCCTCCCGCTCTTCCGCCTCGCGGTCGGCGTGGCCGCGGGGGAGGGCCGGATAGCCGACGTCCGCACGGAGACCGCCGAGGCGATCGCCTACGGCTTCCCGCTCGGCCACCACCGCTACGCCTGGCCCCTGCTGCTCGCCGCCGCGTCCGCCGAGGCCGACGCCCGGGGGCTCCCGGCCGCCGAAGCCGGCCGCGCGGCCGCCCTGGACGCGATCCGCGGCGCCGCCCGCGCCCTGGCGACCCCGGTGCCCGTGTGGACCGCCCACGCCGAGTTCCTGCGCGCCGAGCTGCTGCGCGCCGAGGACCGCGACCGCGCCGCCGACTGGGCCGCCGTCGAGCAGGCCGTCCGCCCGCTGGAGCGCCCGTACCTGCTGGCCCGCGCCCGCCACCGGCTGGCCGAGACCCTGCTGGCCTCCGGCGGCGACCGCGAACCCGCCGCCCTGCTGCTCCGCGAGGCCCACGCCACCGCGGACCGGCTCGGCGCCCGCAGGCTCCGCGAGGACCTGGCCCTGCTCGCCCGGCGCGCCAGGCTCCCGCTCACCGGGGCCGACACGCCCCCGGCCCTGCCCGCGCCGGAAACCGACCCCGCCGAGGCCCTGGGCCTGACCAGCCGCGAACGGGACGTACTGCGCCTGGTCGCGGCGGGCAACAGCAACCGCCAGATCGCCGAGGAGCTGTTCATCTCCCCGAAGACGGCCAGCGTGCACGTCTCGAACATCCTGGCCAAGCTCGGCGTCGCCGGCCGCGGAGAGGCGGCCGCCCTCGCCCACCGGCTGAGGCTGTTCGCGCCGCTCACTCCCGCGGGGGCTGCTCCGCCGGGCGTATGAGCACCCTGCCGGACTCCAGGTCTATCGGCCCGCGTCCCGGATCGCCGGCGGTGACGGGGGTGCGGCGCCGCG
>NZ_JBHYVA010000891.1:0-2905 GCF_042750055.1 Streptomyces sp. NPDC059456 | reverse complement strand
AAGCTGTTGGTGAGTGGGGGTTTGGGGCCACCCCGGTTGTAGAGGCGGGGGCGGTTGGCGGGGGCGGCGGCCCCGGGGGCCCCGCGGATCTCCTCATATATTCGCCCGTCGTACGCTTACGGCCATGCGACAGCGCCCCATTCCCGGTACCACCGGCCTCGTCCGCACCATGAGCCTGCTGGGCGATCCGGTGCTCCACTCGGCCTGCGCGGAGGTCACCGAATTCGGCCCGGCCCTCGACCGGCTCATCGAGGACATGTTCGCGACGATGTACGCCGCCGAGGGCGTCGGCCTCGCCGCGAACCAGATCGGCGTCGGGCAGCGGGTGTTCGTGTACGACTGCCCCGACGACGAGGACGTGCGCCACGTCGGGCACATCGTGAACCCGCGCCTGGTGGCGGCCGACGGGGACGAGTTCCGCGGCCCCGAGGGCTGTCTGTCGCTGCCCGGCCTGGAGGCCGGCACGGTGCGCTTCGACCGCGCGGTCGTCGAAGGGGTCACCTCCGCGGGCGCGCCCGTACGGATCGAGGGCACCGGGTTCTTCGCCCGCTGCCTCCAGCACGAGTGCGACCACCTCGACGGCACGGTCTACGCGGACCGGGTCACCGGGATGCGCGCCCGGCGGCTGCGGCGGGCGATCCGCAGGACGCCGTGGGGCGCGCGGGCGGGTGCGGCCGCTCAGGGCTGAGCGAGGTCCCCGCCGGTCCCCGGGGCCGGCCGGCGGCCCCCGCGGCCGCCGGCTAGAAGCCCGGGCCGTCCGCGCGGTTGCCCGCCGTGGCCAGCCGGCCCCACAGCAGGTCGGTGAGGCCGGCGACCAACTCCGCGCGCTCGCACGGGCGCTCGCCGAGCCACCAGTCCCCGGCGGCGTGCATCATGCCGACGATGCCGTGGCCCCAGATCCGGGCCAGCCGTTCGCCGCCGGGGCCGAGGTCCACGCGCTCGCCGATCACCTGGGCGAGCTCCTCGCCGAGCCGGCGCAGCAGCGGGGCCGAGTGCAGGCCCACGTCGAAGCCGCGCTCGGCGGCGTGCGAATCCTCGGCCGGGTGCATCAGGAAGCGGTACACCTGCGGGCGGGCCTCGATGGCCGCGAGATATGTGTCGAGGGTGGACTCCACGCGGCTGCGGCGCTCGGCCGGGGCGTCGAGCGCGGCCCGCAGGGAGTCGAGCAGGGCGTCGGTGTGCCGGACGGCGAGGGCCTGGTAGAGCCCGGCCTTGTCGCCGAAGTGCCGGTAGAGGATCGGCTTCGTGATGCCGGCCTCCGCCGCGATGGCGTTCATGGACGCCTTCGGGCCGTCCCGCAGGACGACCCGGTCGGCCGCTTCGAGCAGCTCCCGCCTGCGGCGCTCGGCCGCTCCCGGCTCCCCGGTCTGCTGAGTGGTGTCCATGACGTGTTCTCTCCCCGCCCTTGCGATGGTGCGTGACGCCCACGCAACGTAACACCCCGCACACCCTCGCGAACGAATCGGCTGCCCGGGGAACGACTCTGCTTGACAGTGCTTACTCGTCGGTAACAGACTGTGGCCACCGTAAGGGTTACCGCTAGTAACGCACTGGTGGATGCACAGGTGGAGGGGACATGGCGGAGTTCACCATGGAGCTCAATGACGACCAGAAGCAGGTGCGGGACTGGATCCACGGCTTCGCGGCCGACGTGATCCGGCCCGCCGCCGCCGAATGGGACGAGCGCGAAGAGACTCCGTGGCCCGTCATCCAGGAGGCCGCCAAGGTCGGCATCTACTCGCTCGACTTCTACGCCCAGCAGTTCTTCGACCCTACCGGCCTCGGCATCCCGATGGCCATGGAGGAGCTGTTCTGGGGTGACGCGGGCATCGCCCTGTCGATCGTGGGCACCGGTCTCGCCGCCATCGGCGTCGTCGCGAACGGCACCGAGGAGCAGATCGGGACCTGGATCCCGCAGATGTACGGCACCCCCGACGACGTGAAGGTCGCCGCCTTCTGCTCCTCCGAGCCCGACGCCGGATCCGACGTCGGCTCGATGCGCACCCGCGCCGTCTACGACCAGGCCAAGGACGAGTGGGTGCTCAACGGCACCAAGACGTGGGCGACCAACGGCGGCATCGCCAACGTCCACATCGTCGTCGCCGTGGTCGACCCGGAGCTCGGCACCAAGGGCCACGCCTCCTTCATCGTGCCGCCGAACACCCCGGGCCTGTCGCAGGGCCAGAAGTTCAAGAAGCACGGCATCAGGGCCTCGCACACCGCCGAGGTGGTCCTGGAGGACGTCCGCATCCCCGGGTCCTGCCTGCTCGGCGGCAAGGACAAGCTGGACGAGCGGCTCGCCCGGGCCCGCGAGCGGGCCAGGGCGGGCGGCGGCGAGCGGGTGAAGAACGCGGCCATGGCCACGTTCGAGGCCTCCCGCCCCGCGGTCGGCGCCATGGCAGTCGGCACCGCACGCGCGGCGTACGAGGTCGCCCTCGACTACGCCAAGACCCGTACGCAGTTCGGCCGCCCGATCATCGACAACCAGGGCGTGGCCTTCCAGCTCGCGGACATGCGGACCCAGATCGACGCGGCCCGCCTGCTGGTGTGGCGGGCCTCCTGGATGGCGGTCGCGGGCAAGCCCTTCACCTCGGCGGAGGGCTCCATGTCGAAGCTGTTCGCGAGCGAGATGGCCAAGAAGGTCACCGCCCAGGCGGTCCAGATCCTCGGCGGCAACGGATTCACCCGCGAGTACCCCGTGGAGCGCATGCACCGCGACAGCGCGATCTACACGATCTTCGAGGGCACCAGCGAGATCCAGCGCCTGGTGATCGCCCGCACGCTCTCCGAGATGCCGATCCGCTAGGCCGGGACCGCGGCCGCGGGGGGGGGGGCGCCCGCCCCCCCCCCCCGGCGCCGCCGCCCCCCCGCCCGGCCCCGGGGCGCGGGGCGCGTGTGGGAGAAA
>NZ_JBHYVA010000890.1:0-2916 GCF_042750055.1 Streptomyces sp. NPDC059456 | reverse complement strand
GCCCCAGACTCCGTCCGGGGGGACCCCGAGACTTGGAGACTGGACGTGCCCCGTCAGGTGTTCCTCTACGACCCGCCGGACCGCTTCGTGGCCGGCACGGTCGGCCTTCCGGGACGCCGTACGTTCTTCCTGCAGGCCTCGTCCGGCCCCCGCGTCACCAGCGTCTCCCTGGAGAAGACCCAGGTCGCGGCGCTGGCCGAGCGGATGGACGAGCTGCTGGACGAGGTCGTACGGCGCACCGGGGGCAACGCCCCCGTCCCGGCGATGGCGCCCGCGGAGGCCGCCGACACCGCGCCGCTCGACGTCCCCGTCGACGAGGAGTTCCGCGTCGGCACCATGGCCCTGGCCTGGGACGGCGAGGAACAGCGGATGATCGTCGAGGCGCAGGCCCTGGTGGAGCTCGACGCCGACTCGGAGGAGGACCTCGCCGAGGCGGAGGAGCGGCTCCTCCAGGACGAGGAGAACGGCCCGCCGATGCTGCGGGTCCGTCTCACCGGCGCCCAGGCCCGGGCCTTCGCCAAGCGTGCCCTGGACGTCGTCAACGCGGGCCGGCCGCCCTGCCCGCTGTGCAGCCTCCCGCTGGACCCGGAGGGGCACGTGTGCCCGCGCCAGAACGGCTACCGGCGCCAGGCGTGAGCGTCACGGGGGAACACGAGGAGCTGCTCGCCAGGGGTGAGCTGACGGTCGTCGGCCGGATCCGCGAGGCGTCCAACGCCGTGCTGCTGTGCACGGTGACGTACGGGGGCGTGAGCGCCGACTGCGTGTACAAGCCGGTCAAGGGCGAGCGCCCGCTGTGGGACTTCCCGGACGGGAACCTGGCCCGGCGCGAGGTCGCCGCCTACCTGGTCTCCGAGGCCACCGGATGGGGCCTGGTCCCGCCGACCGTGCTGCGCGAGGGCCCGTACGGCGAGGGCATGGTCCAGCTGTGGATCGCATCCGGGGCCGACGGGGACGAGGGCCCGGCCGCCGCCGGGACCGGGGCCGGGGGCGCGGCACACGACCGTTCGGCGGACGACGGGTCCGCGGACGGGTCCGGCGACGCGAGCGGCCTGCTGGCCCTCGTCGAGGGCGAGGAGGCGGGGGAGGGCTGGAAGCCGGTCGCCCTCGCCGACGTCGGCGAGGGCCGCACCGCACTGCTCGTGCACGCGGACGACCCCCGGCTGCGCCGGCTCGCCGTCCTCGACGCCGTGATCAACAACGGCGACCGCAAGGGCGGCCACCTGCTGCCCGCGCCCGACGGACGGCTCTACGGCATCGACCACGGGGTGACCTTCCACCGCGAGGACAAGCTGCGGACCCTGCTGTGGGGCTGGGCGGGCGAACCGCTGACCGAGGAGGCCCGCGACGTGCTGGCCTCCCTGGCCGCCCGGCTGGCGCAGGGCGAACCGCTCGCCACCCGGCTGGCCGAACTGATCACCCCGGCCGAGCTGGCCGCCGTACGGGCCCGGGTGGCCGATCTGTTGCGCACCGGAGTGCATCCTCAGCCGTCCGGGCAGTGGCCGGCGATCCCCTGGCCGCCGGTCTGAGCAGGCCCGGCCGCCCGGCGGCCGGGCACGCACAGAATCAGCCAGACCGCAAGAATGCCGATCAAGCCAACAGTGCAGGTCCGGTTCGTTTTCGGAACACGCGTCCGGTTAGGCTCGACACATGCATGCCTGGCCCGCTTCTGAGGTCCCCGCCCTGCCTGGCAAGGGCCGCGACCTCCAGATCCACGACACCGCGACCCAGGGGACGATCACCCTCGCCCCCGGTCCCGTCGCCCGTATCTACGTCTGCGGCATCACTCCGTACGACGCGACCCACATCGGTCACGCGGCGACCTACAACGCGTTCGACCTCGTACAGCGCGTGTGGCTCGACACCAAGCGGCAGGTCCACTACGTCCAGAACGTGACGGACGTCGACGACCCCCTGCTGGAGCGGGCTCAGCGCGACGGCCACGACTGGACCGAGCTCGCCGAGCGCGAGACGGCCCTCTTCCGCGAGGACATGACCGCCCTGCGGATGCTGCCCCCGCAGCACTACATCGGCGCCGTCGAAGCCATACCGGGCATCGTGCCGCTGGTGGAGCGGCTGCGCGACGCCGGCGCCGCGTACGAGCTCGACGGCGACGTCTACTTCTCGGTGGAGTCCGACGCGAACTTCGGCAAGGTCTCGAACCTCGACGCCGAGGCGATGCGGCTGCTGTCCGCGGAGCGTGGCGGCGACCCGGAACGCCCGGGGAAGAAGAACCCGCTCGACCCGATGCTGTGGATGGCCGCCCGCCCGGGCGAGCCGAGCTGGGACGGCGGCTCGCTGGGCCGCGGCCGGCCCGGCTGGCACATCGAGTGCGTCGCCATCGCCCTGGACCACCTGGGCATGGGCTTCGACATCCAGGGCGGCGGCTCCGACCTGGCGTTCCCGCACCACGAGATGGGCGCCTCGCACGCACAGGTCCTGACGGGCGAGTTCCCGATGGCCAAGGCGTACGTGCACGCGGGCATGGTCGCGCTGCACGGCGAGAAGATGTCGAAGTCGAAGGGCAACCTGGTCTTCGTCTCCGCGCTGCGGCGCGCCGGCGTGGACCCGGCGGCGATCCGGCTGGCCCTGCTGTCCCACCACTACCGGGCGGACTGGGAGTGGACGGACGAGGTCCTGGAGCAGGCGGTGGCCCGCCTGGAGCGCTGGCGCGCGGCCGTGTCCCGTCCCGACGGCCTGCCGGCGGACGCCCTCGTCGAGGAGGTCCGCGAAGCCCTGGCGAACGACCTGGACGCCCCGGCCGCACTGGCGGCCGTGGACCGCTGGGTGGACGCGCAGAACGCCTCCGACGGGGACGACGAGTCGGCGCCGGGCCTGGTGTCCCGCACGGTCGACGCCCTCCTGGGCGTCGCCCTGTAGCAGCGTCGCCGGTGCCCCCTGCCCCGCCCGGGGCAGGGG
>NZ_JBHYVA010000889.1:0-2918 GCF_042750055.1 Streptomyces sp. NPDC059456 | reverse complement strand
GGGGCGCCGCCGCTCGCGGCGATCTGCACGTCCTGGAGCCGGGCGATGGCGTCGTAGCGGTACAGGCCCTCCTGGAGCACGGTCCGCGAGACCACGGGCCAGCGCAGCACCCGGCCGAGTTTCAGTTCGTGCGCGACGGCGTGCGCGAGGGTGGACTTGCCGGTTCCCGGGTAGCCGGTCACGAGCAGCGGCCGCCGCAGGTACAGGGCCGCGTTGATGGCCTCCAGCTCCTCGGGCTCGGGGCGGTGCAGCTCGGCGGCCTGCCGGTGCGCTCCGAGGCGCCGCGCGACGTTGCCGTCGGTGGTGTCCGCGGGTCCGCCCGGCTCGCCGACGGGGCCGCCGTCGAAGTCCCGCCACGGCGGCGGATCGGGCAGGGCCCCGATCCCGTCGTGGGGTTCGCCGACCCCCCGGTAGATGAGCCATTCCTCGTTCACGCCTGCTCCCTCCCCGTCCCGCCCGTCACAGGTCGCCCTGCAGCGGCTCGTCGTCGGGCAGCGCGCGGGCCGGGTCGTCCCATACGAGGGCCATCCCGTCGGCCCAGTACGCGTCGGGGTCGGCCCCGTGCGCGCGCGCCCGCAGTGCCTGGAACCGGACCGGCAGCGGCGCTCCCCGCCCCGCCTCGGTCAGTTCCTCGCGCAGCCCGCGGTGGAACGGCGCGCAGTCGGCCTCCGGGTCGGCCGGGGGCCGCCGGGTGACGGCCACTCCGTATCCGGCGTCGCGGACCGCGTACAGGGAGCCGCGGGTGGGCTCCGCGTCGGCGGCCCGGCAGTGCACGGGCACGGTGTTGTCGGGCAGGGTGTCGAGCCATTCGGGCGCCGGGGTCCGGGGGCGCCCGCGCGCGCAGTCGGCCCGTTCGTCGAGCACCGGCCCGGCCTGGACGCGCGTCCAGCGGTCGGCCCGGCGGTGGTCGGCCTCCTCGTCGGGCGGGGCCTCGCCGCTCCCGGCCGGGTAGCGGAACACCACCGGGCGCTGGGCGCCCAGCGGGACCCGGCCGGCGACCGTCCAGGTGTCCACGGGCAGGCCGAACAGCTCGGGGGCGACGGCGACTTCGAGGAGGGCGGCCGCCTCGTGGGTGTCGCAGCGCCGGAAGGCCTCGGCGAGGGGGACCCGCAGGACCTCCGCGAGTCCGGCGCGGGTGGCCCGTACGCCGGAGTCCACCGGGGTGACGCGGCCGGGGTGGGCGGGCCCGTAGAGCACCGAGACGCGCCAGTCGTAGACGTCCTCCCAGCCGTGCGCCCACGCCTCCAGCAGCACCGAGGGGCCCTGGGGCAGTCCGGCGGGCGGCCGGGCGTGCCCGTAGGGGTGCCGGTCGGCGCGGGCGCGCCGGCTGCGGTCGCGGCGGGCCAGGCCCTGGTCGCGGCGCTCGGCCAGCTCGCGGCGCAGGGGCCGCCACAGCCGTTCGGCCGTGGTCCGCACCCAGTCCCACAGTTCCTCGTCGGAGCCGGGGGCGGGCGGCTCGCGGTGGTCGGCGACGCTGACGTCGGTCGCGTACCGGAGCATCGCGGCGGCCTCTCCGGTGCCGCCGGGCGGGTCGTGGAGCATGCCGAGGCCGTCGCGCCAGCTGAGCGGGGCCGGCAGGCCCGGGTCCGGTTCCTCGCCGCGGGCCGCTTCGACCAGGGCGCGGACGTCTTCCGAGGAACGCGGCGGGGGCAGCTCGGCGAGCAGCCCGCACAGGGTGGTGCGCTCGGCGGGGGTGAGGCGTCTGCGGCCCTCGTACGGGTCGCCGGCGGCCGGGAGTTCGTCGTGCACGTCGGTCCAGGTGCGGCGGCTGCCCAGATCGCTCAGGTGCTGGTCGTAGTGGTACAGGTCGTGGGCCTGCATGACGCGGCGGTAGAGACCCACCTGGCCGGTGGCGGCCAGCGGCAGGGTCCGTAACTGCACGACCGAGACGGCGAGTCCGCCGCCGCCGCTGTGCCGGCGGGCCTTGACCACGCCGACGACCTCGCCGCGGGCCAGGTCGACGACGGGGGCGCCGGACATGCCGGGTTCGATCTCGTCGTCGTTGCCCAGGCGCCGGGCGGCGCCGCCGCCGGCGGGGCCGCGCAGCCGGGTGGTGCGGCCGGTGATCTCGGGGGTGCCGAGGTCCTCGGTGCAGCCGAAGTAGGCGACCTCGTCGAGGCGGGGCCTGCCCCGGTCGGTGAGGCGTACGCAGGCGTGCGTGATCGGTGCGAGGACCCGGACCAGGGCCAGGTCGGGCAGGTCCCACAGGGCGCGGCGGGCGGGGCGGCGCTCCTCCAGCCGCTCGGGCAGCACGCACTCGACGCGGCCGGGGACGGTCCCGGTGGCGCCGTCGGCGCCGGAGGAGAAGGTGATGCCGAGCTCACGCCCCACGAGACGCACCGCTGCACCCCCTTCACCGACGACGTGCGCGCACGTCAGGACCCAGCCCGGGGCGATGAAGAAGCCGCTCCCCCAGGTGGGACCGGTCCCACGGGAGGCATACCCGTCCGGGGCCGCGTGGACGCGTACGGTGGCCGCCCGGACGAGGGGTTCGAGGAGCTCGAAGGCGCGCGCGCTGCCGCCCGTGCGCCCGTCCTGCATCCCCTGCCCCCTCAGGTGTTGGGCAGTCCAGGCTAGCGCCGGGGCGGGCAGGGCGGGAGGTCTCGGCGACTAGGCGGATTATCCTGGCGGGAAACGTCCCCCTGCACACCTTCATCACGGCACGGAGCCCGACTTGTACTTCACCGATCGCGGCATCGAGGAGCTGGAGAAGCGGCGCGGCGAGGAGGAGGTCACCTTCGAGTGGCTCGCCGAGCAGCTGCGCACCTTCGTCGACCTGAACCCGGACTTCGAGGTCCCGGTGGAACGCCTGGCCACGTGGCTCGCGCGGCTGGACGACGAAGACGACGAAGACGAATAGTCCACACGTGGGACGCACTGTCCCCGAGTACGGCGATGGGGCCCGACCGGTTACGGTC
>NZ_JBHYVA010000888.1:0-2921 GCF_042750055.1 Streptomyces sp. NPDC059456 | reverse complement strand
CGACCCGGCCGTCGGCCGTCCGCGGGCACCCCGACCGCCGGGACTCGGGGCGGGAGAAGAAGAACGACAGTGCTTCGAGGCACTCGGCCTCGGTGGGGCGGACGCCGGCGGGGACGCGGAAGTCCTCGACGACGTTGTAGACGTGGTCGTTCGGGCCCGCGTTCTCGATCAGGGCCCAGATTTCCTGCTGGCTCCAGGTCAGGGGGGCCTCGGTGGTGCGCGCGCCCTTGAACGGGGCGTGCCCCACGCGGGAGGGGAGCGGCTGTCCGCTGTGGTCGGGGTTCACGGGGTCTCCGATTCCGAGAGGCGCCGGTGTGCGAGGAGTTCCTCGGCGAGGGCCGCCGCGAACGCGTCGACGTCGGCCGGGGTGGTGTCGAAGGAGCACATCCAGCGGACCTCGCCCGTCCGTTCGTCCCGGACGTAGAAGGGGAAGCGTTTCTGCAAGCGGGCGGTCACGGCCGTGGGCAGAACGGCGAAGACCGCGTTGGTCTGCACCGGCTGCACGATCCGTACGTCCGGCAGACCGTCCACCGCATCGGCCAGCCGCCGGGCCATGGCGTTGGCCCGCCGGGCGTTCTCCAGCCACAGCCCGTGCTCCATCAGGGCGATGAACTGCGCGGAGATGAACCGCATCTTGGAGGCCAGCTGGGTCGCGGCCTTGCGCAGGAACTGCGGACCGCGGACGGCGTCCGGATCCAGCACGACCAGGGCCTCGCCGAGCAGCAGACCGTTCTTGGTACCGCCGAAGGACAGGACGTCGACGCCGGCATCGGTGGTCAGGGCGCGCAGCGGAACGCCGAGGGCCGCAGCCGCCTGGGCCAGCCGCGCCCCGTCGAGGTACACGCGCATGCCCCGCTCGTGGGCGTGGGAGCAGATGTCGGCGATCTCCTGCGGCGTGTACAGGGTGCCGAGTTCGGTGGGCTGGGCGATCGCGACGACGGTCGGCTGCGCACGGTGCACGTCGCCCCGCCCCCAGGCCTGCCGTTCGATCAGCGCGGGCGTCAGCTTGCCGTCCGGGGCCGGCACGGTGAGCAGTTTGACGTGGGCGACCCGCTCCGGGGCCCCGCATTCGTCGGTGTTGACATGAGCGCTCTCCGCGCAGATGACGGCCCCCCAGGGCTCGCTCATCGCCTGGAGCCCCACCACGTTGGCGCCCGTGCCGTTGAGTACGGGGTAGACCTCCGCCCGGTCGCCGAAGTGCTCCCGGAAAACCTGCCGGAGCCGGTCGGTGTAGACGTCGTCCCCGTACGCCGCCTGGTGTCCCTCGTTGGCGACGGCGAGGGCGGCCAGGACGTCGGGGTGTAAGCCTGCGTAGTTGTCACTCGCGAAGCCCCGCGCCGCGGGGTCGTGCAGTCGGGGGATCAATCCTTCGTCCTTCACTTGCGCGGCGGCGGCCCGTGGTGGGGGACATGGCGGTCACAACTGCCTTTGCCTGTCTGGCGATGAAGATCTTACGAGATGATCTAGTAATGAGCGCAAGACTTCCGGCACACTTCTGATCAAGAAGGAATGCCTGCCGCACCGTCCGTCGTGCCTGGCCGGAGCGGTGGGCGCACACAGGAAGACGGTCCATGCAGAGTTCCCCGGCAAGCACCCTGCGGCGCGCCCACAGAGGAGTCGTCGCCACCTTCGCCCTCGTCGGCGTGGTGAACGGCATCCTGGCCGCCAGACTGCCGGGGCTCGCCGTCAAACTCGGCCTGGACACCGGCGACGTGGGGCTCGTCATCCTCTCCTGGGGCATCGCGGCCACCGCGACCATGCAGTGCATGCGCTGGATCGTCGCGGCCCTCGGGAACCGGCTGCTGCTGCGCATCGGCACCCCTCTGGTCACCGTCGCCGTCGGGCTCATCGCCCTCAGCTCCTCGTTCCCGCTGCTCCTCGCGGCCGCCGCCGGCTTCGGAGTCGCCTCCGGCATCGCCGAAGCCATGATGAACGCCCAGGGCAGCCTCGTCGAACGCCGTGCCGAACGGCCCCTGATGAACGGCTTCCACGCCGGATGGAGCGCCGGAGCCGTGGCCGGCGGACTCCTCGCCGTCGCCCTCGCGGCCCTCGACGTGCCCTACACCGCCTCGGTGCTGGGCGTCGCGGTCATCGCGCTGCCCCTCGCCCTCGCCGTCGGCTGGACCTACCTGGACGAGCCGGCCGAAGAGGAGGAGGCCACGGACCGCCACAAGCTGCCCGGGATCGTCTACCTGATCGGAGCCGTCGCCTTCCTCGCGCTCCTCCTCGAAGGACTGGTGGCCGACTGGAGCGGCCTCCTCCTCGCACGCGAGCTGCACACGACGGAAGCCGTCGCCGCGATCGCCTACCCGGTGTACGAACTCGCCACGTTCTCCGGGCGGCTGTTCGGCGACCGGCTGCGACTGCGCTGCGGAAGCCGGTCGATCCTCGCGGCCGCCGGCGCCACGACCGCACTGGGCGTGCTCCTCGTCGTGACCGCTCCCTCGGCCGTCTGGGCCATCGCCGGATTCGCCCTGACGGGGCTGGCCGTCTGCATCGTCGTGCCGCTGTGCATGTCCCTGGCCGGATCCGCCGCCCCCGGCCACTCGGACGCCGCCATCGCCCAGGTGTCGGCGATCGGTTACGCGGGGCTGCTCGTCGGTCCCGTGCTGATCGGCTTCGTGGCCGAGGCCACCACCCTGCGCACCGGCATCGCCACGGCCATCGCCGTCGCGCTCCTCATCACCGCCGCCTCGCGCCGGATGCCGCAGGGGCGGCCCGCCACCGGAGCGGGCGGGAGCCCGGCCGCCCCGGCGCCGGCCCGCGACACCGCGGAACTCTGAGCCCCCGGCCCGGCGGCGGGGGGGGGCGGCCCGCCCCCCCCGCCCCCGGGCGGCGCCCCCCCCGGCCCGGGCCCGCGCGCCGCCCCCCGGCCCCCGCCCCCGCCGGGCTCGGCGGCCGGGGGGCTGGCGGCGCTGGGG
>NZ_JBHYVA010000887.1:0-2923 GCF_042750055.1 Streptomyces sp. NPDC059456 | reverse complement strand
GAAGCGCCTCGCGAGCGCCGCGGCGAACAACGTCAACCACGTGTTCGCGGTGAAGAACGACGGCTCGATCGTCGAGCGTGACGGCGACTACAACAGCCACGCCTGGAGCGGCTGGGCCACTCCCGCCGGAGGGGGCGCCGCGACGGGGCTCGCCGCCGGCTTCACGTACTGACCGCCGGCCTCACGTGCCGCAGACCACCTGGTCGCCCGTGACCACCCCGAACCGGCCCTGGTGCGGGTCCTCGGCGCGGACCGGCACCACCTTGCGGTAGTCCGCACCGGCGATCACCAGCACGGTCCGCCCCTGGCCGGCCACCGCCCGCAGTTCGCTGCCGGGCAGCGCGGCCGACGCGGTGCGGGCCGAGCGGTCCCAGCGCGGGTCGTACACGATCACCGTGCGCTTGACGTCGCGGCTCGCGCCGTTGCCCGGGGCCCGGGTGGTGTCGAAGCCGGTGGCGCGCAGCGCCTGGTCCACCCGCCCGCCCAGCCCGTCGATCCGGGTGCCGTTCTCCACCTGCACGCGGATCTGCTGCGGCGGCACGTCGACCGGGACCGCGGGCGGCTGCTGCGGCCGGCCCCCGGGCCGCCCGGGCGGGGCGGGGACCAGCGGCCGGTCCAGGCGCAGGGCCTCGAAGAGCTTCTCGGCCTTGGGCCCGTCCCACTTCACCGTCGAGCCGATGCCCTTGACGGGGTACGAGGGGTCCCCGATCGGCACCGAGGCGAACTCGGAGGAGGACGGGGTGAAATCGCGCAGGGCCTGGCCCAGGGCCAGCATCTGCTCCGAACCGAAGCCCCGGTCGGCCCGGACCGAGCCCAGCAGCGTGGAGCTGACCTCCTTGAACTTCACGGGGTTCAGCAGCACCCCGCCGCCGGTCGCCTGTTTGATCAGGGCCGCGACGAACCGCTGCTGGCGCTGCATCCGGCCGAGGTCCGCGGCCCCGTCGACATGGCGCGAGCGCACGTACTGCAGGGCCTGGCCGCCGCCGAGCCGGTGCGTGCCCGGCAGCAGGTTCAGGCCGGTGTTGTCGTCGTGCAGAGCCTTGGCGGTGCAGATCTCCACGCCGCCCATGGCGTCGACCGTCTTCATGAAGCTGGTGAAGTCGACCTCCAGGTAGTGGTCGATCTTCACGCGGGTCATGTTCTCGACGGTCCGCACGGTCAGCTGGGGCCCGCCCTCCGCGTACGCGGCGTTCAGTTTCACGGGGTGCGGCCCGTGCTCCTTGCCGCTGGAGCCGTCCCGGTGCGCGGGCAGCTCGGCGTAGCTGTCGCGCGGCAGGCTGACCACGCTGGCCCGCGTCCTGTCGGCGGAGAGGTGGACCAGCATGACGGTGTCGGTGCAGTGGCAGGGGGCGCCGCCGAGGCGGTACTCGCGCTTGTCCTCGGGGGTGATCTTGTCGCGGCCGTCGGTGCCGACCAGCAGGAAGTTCAGGCCGTGCCCGGCCTGCGGCCGGTTCTTCATGTCCTTGAACGGGTCCACCCGTTCGATCCCGGTGTCCAGTCCCGTCATCACCGCGTGGCCGACGGCTCCGGAGCCCAGTACCGCCACCGCCAGCCCGGCGGCCAGCCGTACCCCCCACCGGGGCCGGTCCCCCCGGCGCCGTGCCGGACCACCGCCCCGCCGTGCGCGCTGCGGCTGCGGGGGCCGGGCGGGTCGGGTGGGACGGTGTGGCTGGGGCACGGGGGACACCTCCGCGGGGGCAGTGGGGCCGAAAGGAACGAACCAGACACATCAGGCAGATCGTCAGAACAATAGGCCCATACGATCAGCGTCTGTACCTACGGATCATGCGGCGCGCACCCGTTTCCCCCGTACGCGGTAACGTGACACCGATACCCGACCGTGAAGGACCACATGCCCGCCCAGCAGCCCGCAGTCTCGGTGATCATGCCGGTGCTCAACGAGGAGCGCCATCTGCGTGACTCCGTCCGCCACATCCTCGGACAGGAGTACGCCGGTGAGATGGAGGTGGTGATCGCGCTGGGGCCGTCCACGGACCGCACCGACGAGATCGCCGCCGAGCTCGTACGCGAGGACCCCCGCGTCGTCACCGTTCCGAACCCCACCGGCCGCACCCCGGCCGCACTCAACGCCGCCATCAAGGCCTCCCGCCACCCGATCGTGGTGCGCGTCGACGGCCACGGCATGCTCTCGCCGGACTACATCGCCACCGCGGTCCGCCTCCTGGAGGAGACCGGCGCGCAGAACGTCGGCGGCATCATGCACGCCGAGGGCGAGAACGCCTGGGAGGACGCCGTCGCGGCGGCGATGACCTCGAAGATCGGCGTCGGCAACGCGGCCTTCCACACCGGCGGACAGGCCGGCCCCGCCGAGACCGTCTACCTCGGGGTCTTCCGCCGTGAGGCGCTGGAGCAGCAGGGCGGGTACAACGAGGAGTTCATCCGCGCCCAGGACTGGGAGCTGAACTTCCGCATCCGCGAGGCCGGCGGGCTCATCTGGTTCTCGCCCGAGCTGAAGGTCCAGTACCGCCCGCGGCCCTCCGTGCGCGCGCTGGCCAAGCAGTACAAGGACTACGGGCGCTGGCGCCACGTGGTGGCCCGTTACCACTCGGGCTCCATCAACCTGCGCTACCTCGCCCCGCCGACCGCCGTCTGTGCCATCGCCGCCGGCGTGGTCGCCGGTGCGACCCTCACCCCGTGGGCCTTCGTGGTCCCGGCCGGCTACCTCGCGGCGATCACCGCCGGCTCGGTTCCGGCCGGCAAGGGCCTGTCCCTCAAGGCGCGGGCGCAGATCCCGGTGGCCCTGGCCACCATGCACATGTCCTGGGGCTTCGGCTTCCTGACGAGCCCGCGCTCGCTCGCGGCCAAGGTCATCGCGAGCCGCCGCCCGGCGGTGCGGCGCGATCTCGTCGGCGAGGCCTGAGCGCCCCGCACGCGAAGGGGGCCCGGGGTGCTGTCGGCCGAC
>NZ_JBHYVA010000886.1:1503-2928 GCF_042750055.1 Streptomyces sp. NPDC059456 | reverse complement strand
CGCGAAACCGGGGTGTCCGGGGCCGGGCCGGGGGGCGGTCAGGAGCTGAAGCGGCCGAAGCGGCCCTTGTGGAAGAGCAGCGGCTCGCCCTCGCCGTCCGCGCCCATGGCTTCGACCCGGCCGACCACGATCAGGTGGTCCCCGCCGGTGTGCACGGCGTGGATCCGGCAGTCGATCCAGGCGGGCACCTCGGCCAGCCGGGGCGACCCGGTCACGGGGGCCGGGGCGTGGGCGACCCCGGCGAACTTGTCGGCGCCGCTCATCGCGAAGGCCCGGCACCGCTCACCCTGGGCGGCGCCCAGGACGTTGACGCAGAACACCCCGGCGCGGGCGATCCGCGGCCAGGTGGTCGACGTACGGGCCACCATGAACGTGACCAGGGGCGGGTCCAGGGACAGCGACGCGAAGGACTGGCAGGCGAAGCCGGCGGGCCCGTCCTCGCCCTCGGCGGGCGGGGCGGTGATGACCGTGACGCCGCTGGCGAAGTTCCCGAGCACGGAACGGAACTCGGCGGGGCTGACGGGCGCGCGCTCGTCGTCGCCGACGGCCCGCAGGTCGGGGCGCGGCAGCGCGTCGAGGTGGCCGTGGTCCGGGTCCCGCTCCGACGGGGCGGAGGTGGGGGAGCCGACTGACCTGAGGTATCGGACGACGGTGGCCGCCATCCCTGCGTGTCCCATCACGTTCCCGATTGAAGCTGACGCCCCGTCAGATGGGAAGGGGTGCGGGACGGGCGGCTCGGAAAGGTGTATCGTCCGAAGTGATTGAACGTGTTCAATTGGTGGGGGTGGGGGCCGTGGGCACACCAGAGGCGTACGGGCCGCGGCCGGCTCCCGCCGTGCGCGTCGGACGGTGGTCGCACCTGGCGACCGGAGCCGAACTGGCCTTCATGGCCCAGCTCGTCGTGGCGGGGGCGGTCTTCCTCGCCACCGCCGGCATGCGCGACGACCACGGCATCGGTTTCGCGGGCGGCGCCCTCGCCTACGCACCGCGGGTGCTCCTGCTGACCGTGGTCGCCGCCTGCCTGCACTGGCTGCTGTTCACCCTCCCGGCGATGGCGCTGGCACGGCTCCCGGGCACCGCGCGGTGGTCGGCGGCCCGGGCGGTGCTGGGCGCCGCCGCGGTGTCCGCGGCCTACGCGTGGGCGGCCGTGGCCCTGTGGGACGTCCCGTTCGGGCCGGCGGTGGCCTGGGTCGCGGGCACCGGGCTGCTCCCGGTGACGGCGGCCTGGTACGCGCGCCACCGGCTCCTGGGGTGGGGCGCGATGGCGGCCCGGATCGGCGCCGTCACCGGGATCGCCCCGCTACCCGCGCCCGGGGGGGGGGGGGGCACGGGGGGCGCACACCCGGAGACGCGGGGCGGCTCGGCCGCGGGCGGGGGGCGCCCCGCGGCCGCCCCGGGCATAAAAACAAACCCAAGCCCCCGAAG
>NZ_JBHYVA010000886.1:0-1493 GCF_042750055.1 Streptomyces sp. NPDC059456 | reverse complement strand
GGGGCCCGCTCCGGCGCCGACCCCGGTATCGCCCTGCTCCTCGCCGCCATCGGCGGCTTCCTCCAGGAGCGGACCCGCTGGCACGCGTACGAGCCGCCCCGGCTGGACCGCAGCCGCTACGTCGGGGAGTGGACCGGCGGCGGCGGGGCGTACCGCCTGCGGCTGGGCGAGAACGGCGGGGCGGAGGCCGGCAACCTGCCGCTTGCCGAGGGGTACATCGGAGTGTGGGACAGCTGCTCGGGGACCGGGACGTGGAGGTTCGAGCCGCAGCGCGGCTCCGCCAGCCCCTTCCACAGCGGGCCGCGGGACCGTGTCACGCTCACGGTCGAGGGCTGCCGCTTCGGCGACTGGGAGGTGGCCGGCACGGCCGACCGGCCCGAGCTGTTCCACGTCGACCGCGATCCGGACGGCCCCGGCGGCCCGGACGTCACCACCCTGCACCGCGTGTAGCGCGCGGCCCGCCGTTCGCCCGTACGGGTGAACCACCGCCCCGGCCGGACCCGTACGCCGGACAGCCCCGGGAGACGTGGGCATCGTGGCCCCCGGCCCCGATCCACCCGTCCCACCCGTCATCCAGGAGGATGCGCATGCTCGGCACCGACTTCCGCACCGGATCGCCCGTCTGGCTCGACCTCGGCAGCCCCGACACCGACGGCGCCGCCGCCTTCTACACCGCGGTCTTCGGCTGGTCCTTCACCGCGCTGGGGCCGGAGGCCGGCGGGTACGGGTTCTTCCAGATCGACGGCAAGACCGTCGCCGCGCTCGGGCCGCTCACCGAGGACGGGGCGAACACCGCCTGGATGGTGCACTTCATGAGCCCGGACGTGCAGGCCACCGTCACCGCCGTCCGGTCCGGCGGCGGGGAGGTCCGGATGGAGCCCACGGACGTCATGGGCGAGGGCTGGCTCGCGCAGGCCACCGACCCGCAGGGCGCGGAGTTCGCCGTCTGGCAGCCCGGCAAGACCGCCGGGCTGGGGCTCGTCTCCGACGAGAACTCACTGGTGTGGGCGGAGCTGCACGTGCCCGACCCCACCGCCGCCGTCGACTTCTACCGCGGCGTCTTCGGCTGGCGCAGCCAGGAGATGCAGACGCCCGGGATGACCTACCGCGTGCTGAGCCTGGCGGACGGCGACCAGCAGCAGACCTCGTTCGGCGGGGTCGCGCCGATGGGCGAGGGCGCGGGCGGCGGCGTCGAGAAGCCGCGCTGGGTGCCGTACTTCAACGTCGCGGACGTCGACGCCACCGTCACCGCGGTCAAGGAGAACCGCGGATCGGTGCTCATGCCCGCGGCGGACGTGCCCGACGTCGGCCGCATCTCGTGGGTGGCGGACCCGTCCGGCGCCGTGTTCGCCCTCCTGAAGCCCGACCCGCGGATGTGAGCGGAGCCGCGGCTACCGGCCGAGGTACCTGGGCGGGCGGCGCTCCACGAAGCTCGCCACCCCCTCGTTCGCGTCCGCGGTGGTCATGTTGATCTCCTGAGCGGTGGGCGCGGC
>NZ_JBHYVA010000885.1:0-2952 GCF_042750055.1 Streptomyces sp. NPDC059456 | reverse complement strand
GTGGGGCGCGGCCCCTGGCCGACCGGCCCGCCTCACCAACCCTCGCCCCCCCCGCGCCCCGGTGATAACATCCGCTGGCCCCCCGCCGGGTCATGTTAACGCAAGCGTTAACTTCACGGGCGTGAAAGCCGGGGCGGTCACCCCTGGGGGCGAGGTCAGACGGTCTTGATCGCCGGGTCCGAGAGGCCCGGGGCGCCCGTTTCGACGTGGCCCGCGAAGCGGCGGAGGAAGGTGGTGTCCGCGTCGGAGACGACCTTGACGTCGTACCAGCGGCCCGTGGCGGCCAGGTCCGCCGTGTACGCGGCCGTGCCGCCCGCCGCGACCCGCAGGGTCCGGGTCGCGCCGTCGTAGGCGTTGGTCACCGTGAGGTTGACCGCCGCCGGGCCGGAGTTGGTCAGCGTCAGCTGGAGGTTGCCGGTGGCCGCGTCGTGGCGGGCCGTGACCTCGGGGCCGGCCTTCTTCGCCGGGCCCTGCCAGGTGCGCAGGAACCCGTTCGGGCCCCAGACCGTGAGGTTGATCTGGTTGCCGGTGGAGCTGCTGGTGCTCCAGGTGTCCGAGAGGGTCTTGCCCGCCTCGACCGAGTAGGGCCAGGGGCCGTCCGTCCGGTTGCCCGAGGTGCTGTGGAAGTGCGCACCGAGGGCGGGGCCGGAGGCGAAGGTCAGGGTGAACTTGCCGGTGGAGGGGGTGGCCCTGCCGTCCACGTACGGGGCGTAGCCCAGTGCGCGGGTCGGCTTGCGGCCCGCCTCCTGCCGGGGCAGCGTGCCCGTCGCCGGCGGCACCGGGTGGTAGGACGGGTGGGCGTTGTGGTCCGGGGGGACGTAGCCCGCCGTGGAGGGCAGGGCGGCGGGTGACGCGTCCGCCTTCGTGAAGTCGAACGCCGAGGTCAGGTCGCCGCAGACCGCGCGGCGCCACGGCGAGATGTTGGGCTCCTGCACGCCGAACCGCTTCTCCATGAAGCGGATCACCGACGTGTGGTCGAAGGTCTCGGAGCAGACGTAGCCGCCCTTGCTCCAGGGGGAGACCACGATCATCGGGACGCGCGGGCCGAGCCCGTACGGGCCGGCCGCGTAGCCGCCGCCCCCGGCGTAGAGGTCACGGGTGACGTCGGCCGTGGACAGGCCCCACGCCGAGGACGCCGGCGGGTACGGCGGGACGACGTGGTCGAAGAACCCGTCGTTCTCGTCGTAGGTGATGAAGAACGCCGTCTTCGCCCACACCGCCGGGTTCGCGGTCAGCGCGTCCAGGACCTGCGAGATGTACCAGGCACCGAAGTTGACCGGCCAGTTCGGGTGCTCGCTGAAGGCCTCGGGGGCGGCTATCCAGGAGACCTGGGGCAGCGTGCCGTTCACGACGTCGGCGCGCAGCCGGTCGAAGTAGCCTTCGCCCGCCTTGGCGTTGGTGCCCGTCCGGGCCTTCTCGTACAGGGCGCTGCCCGGCTGGGCACTGCGGTAGCTGTTGAAGTACAGCAGCGAGTTGTCGCCGTAGTTGCCTCGGAAGGAGTCGCCGATCCAGCCCCAGCCGCCGGCCGCGTTCAGGCCGTCGCCGATGTCCTGGTAGATCTTCCAGGAGACGCCGGCGGCCTCCAGGCGCTCCGGGTAGGTCTTCCAGCCGTAGCCGGCCTCCTGGTTGCCGAGGACGGGGCCGCCGCCGGTGCCGTCGTTGCCCGTGTGGCCCGTCCACAGGTAGTAGCGGTTCGGGTCGGTCGCGCCGATGAAGGAGCAGTGGTAGGCGTCGCAGACCGTGAAGGCGTCGGCGAGCGCGTAGTGGAACGGGATGTCGTTCCGCGTCATGTACGCCATGGTCGTCGCCGTCTTGGCCGGGACCCACTTGTCGTACTTGCCGTTGTTGTAGGCCTGGTGGCCGCCGGCCCAGTCGTGGTTGAGGCCCTCGACGAACTGCATGCCCAGGTCGTTGACCTGCGGGTTGAAGGGGAGGATGTCCTTCGTCCCGTTGGACTGGTAGAAAACGGACTTCCCGTTGTCCTGGAGGACCGGACGCGGGTCGCCGAAGCCCCGGACGCCCTTCATCGAGCCGAAGTACTGGTCGAAGGACCGGTTCTCCTGCATGAGGACCACGACGTGCTCGATGTCCTGGATGGTGCCGGTGGTGCCCTGCGCCGGGATGGCGGCGGCTCGCGCGATGCTCTCGTTCAGCATCGCGGTCGCGGCGCTTGCGCCTGCGATCTGCAGGAACCTGCGGCGATTGAGTTCAGCCATGGGGTGACGACCTCTGCGGGTGAGGGGGGGTCGAGGGGCGCCCCAAGGACAGCGGTCCCGGGGTACCGGCGGGAGATCGCTTCATGACGCGGCGCGGTACAGCTGGAGAACGGAAAGACCTCCCGGACGGTCCGCGCATCTGCTGAAATGACCTCCCAAACACACTGCACGGGGGGCGCAGAACAGATGGCGGGGACCGAGTTCGGGCATGCCCTCGGGCGATCCCGCGCGCTCTCCGGCCTGCCGGCTGCTCCTCTGGTGGCACGGTACGGGGAACTCGTCTCCACGCAACAGGCTCTGGGCTTACGGCACTTGGCGGACGCACTGATTCCGGCCGGCGGACGGTTCCGGGTGCTCGACGGGATATTCGCGGTCGAGGGGCCGGGGCGGCGGCGCCACGTCGGAGCGGAGGCGCTGCGCGCCCTGCGGGCCGCCCCGGGGAACGCCGGCACCGGTGCCGGCGCCCCCGCGGCCGGGGCCGCGGCGCTGCTGGAGCGGCTGACCGCACTCCAGGAGCGGGATCCGGCCGCGCTGCGCCGGATCCTGCTGTACCAGCTGGTGCGGCTGCTCCACGACCACCCCCGGGGAGATCTGCCCGAGACGGCCACCGGGTTCGGGGTCGCCCCCGACGAGGCGGCCGCCCTGGTGCACGCCGCCGCCGCGAGTCCCCGGCTGGATCCGGTGCAGCGGGCCGCCGCCGAGGGGCTGGAGGACGCGTGGCTGGCCGGGCGGGTGC
>NZ_JBHYVA010000884.1:0-2957 GCF_042750055.1 Streptomyces sp. NPDC059456 | reverse complement strand
CCCGGCGGGCGCCCCGCCGCCCCCGGCGCCCGAGCGCTGCTTCGCCCTCGCAGACGGGGACGAGGCGGCCGGCCGCCTGGTGAAGAAGATCCGCGCCTTCCGGCCGCAGGTCATCACCACGTACGACGAGAACGGCGGCTACCCGCACCCCGACCACATCATGACCCACAAGATCTCGATGGTGGCGTTCGACGGGGCCGCCGACACCGAGAAGTACCCGGAGGCCGAGTTCGGCCCGGCGTACCGGCCGCAGAAGCTCTACTACAACCAGGGCTTCAACAAGCCGCGCACCGTCGCCCTGCACGAGGCGCTGCTCTCGCGCGGCATGGAGTCCCCCTACGGGGAGTGGCTGGAGCGCTGGAAGGAGTTCGAGCGCACCGAGCGCACGCTGACCACGCACGTGCCCTGCGCCGACTTCTTCGAGATCCGTGACAAGGCGCTCATCGCGCACGCCACGCAGATCGACCCGGACGGCGGCTGGTTCCGCGTGCCGATGGAGATCCAGAAGGAGGTCTGGCCGACGGAGGAGTACGAGCTCGCGAAGTCCCACGTGGACACGTCCCTCCCCGAGTCCGACCTCTTCGAGGGCATCCGGGAGAATGCGTAGCCATGAGCGCTACTCACGCAGCACTGACCGAGCTCCTTCCGCTGGCCGGTGACACCTTCGACAAGAACAAGGTGACGCCCGGAGTCCTGGGCTTCATCGTGTTCGCGGCCCTCGCCCTGGCGGTGTGGGGCCTGATGAAGTCGATGAGCCGGCACATGGGCCGGGTCGACTTCAAGGAAGCCCCGGAGCCGGCCCCGGCGGGCACCACCCCCGCCGCGAACCAGACCCCGTAGGCCCCGTCCCGCACTTGCGGACGACCCACCGCCCCACCCCGCACCCCGGGGCGGGGCGCGGGGCCGCACCCTGCGCTGCCCCGCCCCGCGGGGCCGGGCGCGGGGGCGGCCGGGTCAGACGGCCGGCCAGGCGGGTGGCATGGGCACGCCCATGATTTCCCGCGAGTGCAGGTTCGGGACCAGCGCGAGCCGCCACGCCTGCCAGCCCTCCGCCGGGTCCACCCCGCGCCCCAGGACCACCGCGTACGTGTCCAGGCTGTCCTCCAGCCGCCCGTCGCGCATCGGATGCGGCGCCGCGGACAGCCGGGCCAGCTCCGCCCGGGCCTCGTCCACGCCCGCGCCGCCCGGCAGCGCGTACGGCAGCAGCGTGCAGCGCAGGAAGCGGGCCCAGTCCTCCCCGCGCCGGTCCCCGTACGAGATGAACAGCCGGGCCGCCTCCTCACACAGGCCCAGCGCCTGCGACACCCGGCCGTTGCCCGCGTCCACCACCGCCAGCTCCAGGCAGGTCCACGCCTCCCCGTGCGCCAGCCCGATCCGCCGGAAGTCCGCCCGCGCGTCCGTCAGCAGCTGCCGGGCGAACCCGGAGTTCTTCAGGTTCCCCGTCTGCGCCGCCCGCTGGTCGCGCGTCACCCGGCCCGAATGGTGCCGGGCGTGCGCCAGCCCGTACACGTCCCGCATCCGCGAGAACATCGTCCGGGCCCGCTCCAGCTCCCGGACCGCCTGATCCCGCTCGCCGCCCTCCTCCAGCGCCTGCCCGAGGTAGTACAGCGTCCACGCCTCCCCGCGCGCGTCCTCCTGCTCCCGGTGCCGGGCCAGCGCCTCACGCAGCCGCTCCAGCGCCGGCCCCGGGTCCCCGTCCACGACCCGGGCCCGGCCCAGCTGGGTCAGCGCCCAGGCCTGGCCGCGCTCGTCGCGCGTACGCCCGTACAGGTCCATGGCGAGCTTCAGCTCCGCCTCCGCCCGCGGCACGTCGCCGAGCCGCAGGTACACCTGCCCCAGCTGGAAGTGCGCCCACGCCTCCCCGTGCACGCTCTCGCTCTCCCGGTGCAGCGCCAGCGACTGCTCCAGCAGCTGCATCGCCTCCGCCAGGTGCGCCCGGTCCCGCTCCACCGCCGCCAGCGCGTGCAGCCCCCACGCCCGGTCGCCGGCCAGCTTGTCCGGCTCCTGGAGGACCAGCGCCTCGCGGATGCGGGCCGCGGCCTCCGGGAGCTGCCCCTGGTGGTGCAGGGTGATGCCGAGCGAGATCAGGGCCATGCCCGCGCCCGCGTCCTGCTGTGCCTCCCGGTACTGGTCCACCACCGAGGTCAGCGTGGTCCGGGCCTTGTCCAGCTCGCCGAGCTGGCGCGCCGCGATGCCCGTACGCCACTGCACGGAGCGCACCAGCCGCCCCTGGCCGGGGCGGCCCCCGCGCGCGGCCTCCACCGCCAGCGTCAGCTCGTTGATCTCACCGAGCCGGTACAGGTCCCCGCGCAGCAGGCAGAAGTCGCACAGCGCGCCCAGCAGGTCGAGCACCGCCTGCTGGTCCACGTCCTCCGAGTGCCGCAGCGCCGCCGTGATGAAGCTCGACTCGTCGTCCAGCCAGCGCAGCGCCGCATCCAGCGAGGCGAAGCCGTGCCCGCCGAAGTGGTCGGCCCGCGTCGACATCTTCCCGTCGACCATCCGGATCACCGCGTCCGCGAGCTGCGCGTAGTTGCGGATCAGCCGCCCGTGCGCCGCCGAGGACTCCGCCCGGTCCTCGTCCGCCGCGAGCCGCGCCGCCGCGTACGAGCGCACCGCGTCGTGCATCCGGTACCGCTCCCCGCGCACGTGGTCCAGCAGGCCCGCCCGCGCCAGCTCCCGCAGCAACCGCCCCGCCTCCGCCCGGTCCGCGTCGATCAGCGCCGCCGCCGCCGACGGGCCGAGCGAGGCCCGGCCGGCCAGCGTGAGCCGCCGCAGCAGCCGGCGCCGCTCCTCGGGCAGGCGTACGTAGGCCAGGCCGAGGGCGTCCTCCAGCGCCCCGGCGCCACCGGGAGCGGCCGGGCCGGCCGCCGGGGCCGGGTCCCCGTCGGCGGCGCCGAGCGGGGCCAGGACGCGCAGGGCCAGCGGGAGCCCCCCGCCGAGCGCGAGCAGCCCCCGCA
>NZ_JBHYVA010000883.1:0-2975 GCF_042750055.1 Streptomyces sp. NPDC059456 | reverse complement strand
CACTATAGGGGCACGGGCAGCGGGCTGTCAGGAGAACCGTCCGGGCGGAGGCCCGGGGTTTGGCCCGACTGGCGTACCGGCGGCGTCGAAACCCGCGCCCCCGGCTATCAATGGATCACCGATTCGCCCGGTGCGGGCTCCCGAAGCCCGCCCCCGAAGGGATGGCCCGATGCAACGACCCCCGGCGCGCCTGGTCCGCCGCTTGTGCACACGCGCCGCGTCCGTGGCCCTGCTGCTCGGCCTCGTCGTCTCCGGCGGCCAGTCCGCCCCGCGCGTCGAGAACGCGGCCGCCTCCGGGCGCGCGCCGCGGTACGACCCGCAGCACGCCCCGGTCGTCTTCGTGGCCGGCGGTTTCGCCTCCGACCTGGAATGCGGGCCGCGGGACACGACCCCGCTGAGCCTGTGGCCCGGCACCGCCCCGACGGAGGCGGACTTCGAGACGACCTGGCGTCCTCTGTACGAGGACCTCGCGCTGATCAACACGCGGGGCCGCAACGGGAGGATCTCCAGCCGGACCACCGCGAGCGCCCGGTTCCCGCTCGGATGCGGCTCCGTCCCCTACCGGGGCGGGCAGGCCGCCCGCGACGAACCCCGCGCGCCGAACCCGACCTGGTGCCTGCCCGAGACCACACCGGTCAACCCGCAGCCCGTGGCCTGCCAGAGCTACGAGTCCGACGTCTATTCGAACTTCGGGCTCAAGACGCAGCAGCAGATCGCCGCGGACGGGCGCGGACAGGTCTTCGCGCTGCTCCCGTACGACTGGCGCCTCGCCCCTTCCGTCGCGGGCCGTCAGCTCCAGGAACTCGTCGCCCGGCTCACCGCGCAGACCGGGGTCAAGGCCACCGTCATCGCGCACTCCCAGGGCAACCTCGTCTTCCGCGAGTGGATGCGCGAGCAGCAGGAGCAGGGCCGGACCCCGGGCGACCTGGTCGGCCGCTTCCTCTCCGTGGCCGGACCCTGGTGGGGCACGGCCGAGTCCTGGACGCACGCCGGGTTCGGGCGGCTCGCCCCCGACCTCGCGGGGGAGGACGTCTCGCTGCGGGCCGGCCTGGACAACGTACGGCTGACCTCGCAGACCTCACCGGGCGTCTACGCGCTGATGCCCAACCGCTCCTACGACGACCACGTGAGGGCGACGACGGGCGGCGAGCACTGGCTCGCCGTGCCCAGCGGCTCCACCAGCCGGTGGGTCCCGTACGAGGGCGTGGGCCGGGCGGTGGGCAAACAGCTGACCCTGTGCCCGCAGAAGGAGCGCTTCCCCTGTCTGAACCGGGAGCTGTACGAGGACGCCGCCCGCGCGTTCCCCGGGCCGGGCTTCGACACCGGAGGCATCCAGGACTTCGTGGCGGTCGTCGGCGCCGGGGTCTCCACGCCCCTGCAGATCTGCAACGGCTGCACCGTGTTCCCCGACGGCAGCACGGACGGGACGCTCGTCACCGTCCCCATCGCCGGACGCATCTCCCAGACCAACGGCGATTCGCGGGTCCCCGTCTTCTCGGCGATCCAGGGCGACGACCCCTCCCGTCCGCCCGGGGCCCGGGTTCCCTTCTACTTCACCTGCGGCATCACCCACACGGCCCTCATGAACAACGCCGACGTCCTCGCCCAGACCGTCCCGTACATCACGGGTGACGCCCCCCTGAGCTACGGGAGCACGTTCTCGACCACGGCCTGCTCGCTCTGAGCACTCAGCCGCGCAGTGGTGTCGGCGCGGTCCACGGGCGCGGGCCGCCGTACCGCAGGCGCAGGAGGAAGTCGAGGATCCCCGCCGTCCCGTTGGCGTACTCACAGCCCGCGGCCCGGTCGGCCGTCAGCAGGAGCCCGTCCCGGACGCAGTGCTGGGCGTCGATGACGCCCGCGATCTCCTCCGCTTCGGCGCGGTGGCGGGGCTCCCCGAGGAACTCGGCCAGATCCAGCAGGAAGTGGCCGGTGCCCGCGTTCCCGCAGCAGGCGCCCGGCCCCGCGCGCCAGGGGTCGCTCACGGCGGACGCGGCGGCCTGCTCGGCCAGCTCGGCGAAGCGCTCCTCGCCGGTGGCGGCCCACAGCCGGATCAGGAAGGTCCCGATCCCGGCGGGGCCGTTGCACCACTGAGTGGTCGTACACGGCTGCGGTTCGCCCCCCACCCGCGCCGGCCACGTCGCCTCGCCCCGCTCCACACGGGCCGCGTCGACGAGGGTGGCGCCGGCGCCGAGGGCCGCTTCCAGGAACCGCG
Organism: Streptomyces sp. NPDC059456; assembly: GCF_042750055.1. Taxonomy (NCBI): domain Bacteria; kingdom Bacillati; phylum Actinomycetota; class Actinomycetes; order Kitasatosporales; family Streptomycetaceae; genus Streptomyces; species Streptomyces sp. NPDC059456. The sequence goes on along the minus strand of NZ_JBHYVA010000883.1, from coordinate 763 downwards.
CCGCCCGCCCCGGCAGCCGGCCGGCCCGCGCCGCGTGCGCCGCCGACAGGAGGAACGTGCCGACTCCTGCCGTGCCGTGCGCGAACCCGTGGCTGCGCGTGCCCGCGAGCTCGGAGTCGGTCTCCCGGGCGGTGGGCCAGATCCACTGGCCCGCACTGCGGTCGACAGCCGCCAGCACGGCGTCGCCGCAGGCCAGCGCGGAGGCGAGGAGGGCTTCTTCGCCCGTGAGGTGCCACAGGTGCAGATGGGCGGTACCGGCGCCCGCGAGTCCGTGGGTGAAGTCCGGGCTGGGCCACCGCACCGGCAGCCGCCCGGCGAGGTCGAGCGCCCGGCCGGCGGTCCTCGCGTCGCCGAGGAAGCGGGCAGCGTCGTACAGCGCCCAGGCCGTGCCGCTGCGGCCGAAGCACAGCCCAGGCAGCAGCCGGGGCGCCGTGAACAGCCGCTCGTCGATCCAGGCCGCCGCCTCGGCCACGACATCGCACAGCGCGTCGTCACCGTCGGCCCGTGCAGCCTGTGCGGCCCGGGTGAGCGTGGCCAGGACACCGGCGGCGCCGTTCCAGGTGTTGCACGGATCGGTCTGCGGCACGCGCCGTTCGGGGCGGGGCCACAGGGTGCCCCGGTGCGGGGTCATCGTGCGCCGGAGGTGGACGAGGCCGTCGGCGAGCAGCCGGTCGACGGCGGCCGCCCGGTAGAGGGGTGTCTCTTATAAACAAAACCCATCCCCCCAGAACCAAAGAGATCTCGGGGGTGGGGGTGTGTTGTG
>NZ_JBHYVA010000882.1:0-2975 GCF_042750055.1 Streptomyces sp. NPDC059456 | reverse complement strand
GGGCCCACGGCTCACCGGAAGACGTTCGGGCCTGCCGCCTTCGTCTTCAAGATCCACCGCGTGTTCACGGCCGCGATCTCGCGCCGGCCTCCGGGGTCTGATCCGCCCGGCTCGGGCGCAGGGGTCTCGAAGGCTTCACCGAAGGCCTCCGGGCATCGGGCGGCCCTCGGCGCCCGATGCGCCGGCGGATCGTCCGGCGGCTGACCGGGCCGGGCCGGCCCCCGCTGGTCCGGGCAGCGGCGGGCTCCCGCCGGAGCCGGTCCGGGGCGGCGGCCGGCGTGTTCCGGAGCCACTTCAGGTAGCGCGCCACCCCCCTCGGGCACGGTGACCCCCGGCGTCCGGCCCAGGACGCAAGCCGGCCAGGGCGACCGGAACGGCGCTGCACGCCACTCATGACGCCCGGGCTCCTCAGAGGGCCGTGAGGATCCTCGGGCCGTCGGCGGTGATCGCCACCGTGTGCTCCGCGTGCGCGGCGCGGCTGCCGTCGACGGTCCGAAGGGTCCAGCCGTCGCCGTCGCAGCGGTAGTCGTCCGTACCGCCCGCGACCAGCATCGGCTCGATCGCGAGAACCATGCCGGGGCGCAGCTTCATCCCGCGTCCCGGCCGGCCCTCGTTGGGCACGCCCGGGTCCTCGTGCATGCTGCGGCCGATGCCGTGGCCGCCGAACCCGTCCGGGACGCCGTATCCGGCGGAGCGGCAGACCGAGCCGATGGCGTGGGCGATGTCGCCGATGCGGTTGCCGGGCACCGCGGCGGCGACCCCGGCGGCGAGGGCCGCCTCGGCGGTTTCGATCAGGCGCAGGTCGGCGGGGCGCGGCCGGCCGACGGTGAAGCTGACCGCCGCGTCCCCGACCCAGCCGCCGAGCTCCGCCCCGCAGTCGATGCTGACCAGGTCGCCGTCGCGCAGCCGGTAGCCGTCGGGGACGCCGTGCACGATCGCGTCGTTGACCGAGGCGCAGATCACCGCGGGGAAGGGCACCGGCGCGAACTCCGGCCGGTAGCCGAGGAATGGCGAGCTCGCACCGGCCTCGGCCAGCACGCCGCGAGCCACCCGGTCCAGCTCCTCCAGGCCGACCCCGACCCGGGCGGCCTCCCGTACGGCGGCCTGGGTGCGGGCGACGACCCGGCCCGGGGCGCGCATGGCCTCGATCGCTTCTGCTGTCTTCAGTTCCACCATGCCAATAACTATACCGGTATAACTTTAACGGGATAGTTATTGGGGGAGGGGGTAGGATGGCGGACATGGTCCGCACCCCACTCACACCCGAAGAGCGCGAGCGCGGCGAGCGCCTGGGCGCACTGCTGCGCGAGGCCCGCGGCGGCCGCAGCATGGTCGAGGTCGCCGCGAGCGCCGGGCTGTCCGCCGAAACCCTCCGCAAGATCGAGACGGGCCGCGCGCCCACCCCGGCGTTCTTCACCGTGGCCGCCCTCACCGAAGCGCTCGGCCTGTCCCTCGACGACGTACTGCGCCGCTGCTCCTTCGTGCCGGCCTGAGACCCGCCCGGCGTCTGCCTGCCCGGCGCCGCCCGACGTTCGCCCGGCGCCCGCCCGGCCCGCGGACCTGCGGGTTTCTTTCGGGCGGGCCGGCGGGCCGAACGGCCCAATCGGCGGTGGGCGCCGGCGGGAGCGGGGCAGGCGTGAAGGCGTGTCAGCCTCCAACGCATCCCAACGGCTCGGATTCGCCCTGCTCGGCGCCCTGCTCGCGGCCGGCCTGCTGCTCGCCGCCTGCGCGGTGCCGCAGGGGCCCGTCCGGGTCGGCAAGCCGGGGGAGGCGGCCTTCCGCGCCCCGGCCGCGGGCGTCGTAGGCTCCCGGGATGACTCTCGATGAGCTGAACCAGGGCAAGTACGTCAGCCTGACCACGTTCCGCAAGGACGGCACGCCCGTCGCGACGCCCGTGTGGGCGGTGGCCGACGGCGGCGAGCTGTACGTGTGGACGCGCACCGACTCCTGGAAGGTGAAGCGGATCCGCAACAACGGCCGGGTCACGGTCAGCGCGTGCGACGTGCGCGGGCGGGTCGCCGAAGGTGCGCCCGCACTGGAGGGCGAGGCACGGCTGCTGGACGAGGCGGGGCTCAAGCGGGTGCGCTCGCTGATGCTGCGGAAGTACACGTGGCAGTTCTGGCTGCTGGACGTACCGGCCATGCTGGCCCGGGGCGGGAAGCGGCCGCACACCGCGATCGCCGTCAAGCTTTGAGACTCCCGTAGCCCGCCCGTAACACCGGTGGGGTCCAATGCGGGCATGGAGACCGCGACTTCGCTGGCGATCGGTCAACTCTCGGACTACTTACGTGGGTTGACGCAGAGACTCGATCCGGGGACGGGCTGGTACGGGGAATTCCTGCGCAGGGATCCTGAGGGCCTGCGGGCCTGTCTGGACGGCGCGGCGATGCCGCCGTGGGACGTGGTGGAATCGCTGCTCGGTGACCTCGCGCGGATCAGGGGGGCCGAGTTCGCGGCCCGGGAGACGCAGCACGCGGCCCGGCTGCGGGCCGCGGCGGTCACCGCGTGGGACCGGCTGCCGGGCGGCGCGCAGGAACTGCAGACCCTGCTGGCGGCGGCAGCCGACCAGCAGGCCGCCTCGGAGGCCGCGGCCCGGGCGCTGACGGCACGACTGGCCGCGACGACGGACCGGCCCGAGGCGCAGGCGCTGGCCGCGGAACTCGCCTGGACCCGGGACGACGCGGCCCGGGCCGCCGCCCGCCACCACGACCTCGCCGCCCGCCTCACCGACCTGGCCGCACCCGCGGCCCCGAGCACCCGGTGGCCCGGGCAGGCCGCGGCCGACGGGCCCGGGGCGACCCGGCCGGCGCACTCCCCGGGAAACACGGCAGAGCCCGGCGGCCCCTGGCCCACCGGCCCGACGGTCACGGGTACGGGTACGAGCACCGGCGGCGGGACGTGGGGCGCCGGAGCCGACGCCGCCGAGCCGCACGGCCCGGGGCCGGTGCAACCGCCGGGCGACGGGGCTGGCCCCC
>NZ_JBHYVA010000881.1:0-2981 GCF_042750055.1 Streptomyces sp. NPDC059456 | reverse complement strand
CGCGCCCGCCCGCCCCGGCGTCCCCCCCGGCGGGCGTCCCCCCCCCCCCCGCCGCGGGCGGGGGGGGGCGGCCCCGGGGCGGGGCGGGCGGGGCCGCGGCGGGTCACCCCCCGCGACTCGCCCGCGGCCGGCGGTCTGCCGGGCACGGACACCCGGGAGCCCTCTCCCCCTCCCTCCGGCTCCGGGCCGAAGGCCAAGCCGTCCGCCGGCGCCCCGAAGAAGCCGCACACGGCACCGACCTCCTCGACGGCGGCCTCGCCCGCCCCGGTCCAGCCGGGCCCCGTACCGACGGGCTGCGCCGGCTGGACCCACAAGGACCCCAAGCCGGGCACCTACGGCTACATTTCCGGCGACCACCACCTGCTGGCCGCGCCGTACCAGAACTGCCCCGCCGGCGCCCTGGTCAAGGACGGCACGAAGCTCTGGTACCACTGCTACGCGGTCAACTCGTACGGCAACCAGTGGACGTACGTGCGCGTGGACGGCACGAACACCACCGGGTGGCTGTACAACCGCGACCTCACCGGCCAGAAGGGCTCGTCGCCCGCGTGTTAGCGGGAGGGCGCGGCGCCTGGCGGCGGCAGGGCCGGTACGTCATGGTTGTGTCACCGGAGCGGTACGGCGCTGTCGCCGCGGGAACTCCTGTGGGGCGTTTCGCCGTGCCCGTCTGCGTGCGGGCCGGCAGGCGACCGGTCGCGATCCTCGGGAGGCTCCCATGCAGTACACAGCACACGTCCGACGGTCCGCGGCCGCCCTGGTGGTCGCGGCTGCGGCAGCCGCCCTGATGACGGGGTGCACGCCCTCCGGCGAGACCGGCGCGGCGGACGGACCTTCGCAGTCCGTACAGTCACCGGCTCCCGGGGCCGCCGCCGGCGGCAGCAGCAGCTCCGGCGGCACGGGGCAGACGAAGCCCACCCCCGCCTCCCCCGCCTCCCCCACCGCGTCCGGGGGTAAGTCAAAGCCCTGCACGATCGACGACGTGAAGATCGCGGAGGCCCGCCAGGCTGCCGTCCGGCCGCCGGGCACGGGAACCGGCGCCGCCGTCATCGCCGTGGCCAACGTCTCGAAGAGCGCCTGCACGTTGCAGGGGTTCCCCACCGTCGCGGGTGCGGGCAACGGGTCCCCCGGCAAGAACGCACCGCTCGCCACGACCCACAGCGGCTCCGCGGCCACGGTGTCCCTGGCCCCGGGCGCCCGCGCCTGGACCAAGATCACCTTCGTCAACGTGCAGGGCGAGGCCGACGGATACTGCGAGTCCGGCGCGACCCCGGCCTCGTACCCCACGCTCGTCGTCGGCGTCCCGGGCGCGGGCGCGCACCAGACCGCCCTCGACGACGGAGTCTTCGCCCTGTGCGACAACAAGGCCACGGTCACCGCGTATTCGGCGGCCAAGCCCTCGTGACGCGGGTCGCGCGGTGATCGAGATCGCCCCCGGGGATCCGGAGAGCGCGGAGCCCCACCGCAACCTGCTTCCCGTGGTCGAGCTGCTGCTCGCCCACGGGAACCGCTTCGTGCCGGGCCGCGAGGGCTTCGTCGTGGACCCTCGCGGCGGTGCGGTGTGCGAGCTGGAACTACCGCTGGACTTCGACCTGTTGGCTGCGGAGGTGACGTTCCCGGAGACGGTGCGCGCGCGGCCCGACAGGGACGGGATCCTGGACCGTGCGACGTGGTGCCTCATCTCGGGCCCGGGAGAGCGGGCGAGCCGGATCGTGCTGCCCCCGCGCAGGGACTGACCGGCGGCACGGGGACGGGCGGGTGGTGCGCGCAGAGTCAAGGAACTCTGCGTCCAGCGCACAGCCCGCCGGGCGCCACGCTCCGTACGGTGGGACCGAAAGAACGGCCCCGTTCACGTCGTGGTCACCGTCATGCGCAGGTGAGCGATGACACCACGACGCATCCGCTCGCGGCCGTCTTCTTCCCTCCACCGACTGAAAGGTCCACCACAGTGACGAGGACTCTGACCCGCATCGCCGCCACCTCCGCAGGCCTCCTGCTCGCGGCAGGGGCCGCACTCATCACTGCGCCTTCCGCTTCGGCCCTCACCAGCGGTCAGCAGCACAACGTGGCCTCGGGCAAATGCCTGGGCATCTACGGGAACGTCAGCGACAACGGCCAGGACGCCATCCAGTGGGACTGCAACGGCAACGCCGACCAGAACTGGGACTTCACCGGTGTCGGGGGCGGCTACTACCGGCTCAAGAACGGGAACGGCAAGTGCCTCGGCATCTGGGCGTCCACCGGCGTGGCGATCCAGTGGAGCTGCAACAACAACGCCGACCAGAAGTGGTACATCGACTCCACCGGCGGCTCCGCCCAGTTGCGGAACGGCGGCGACTGGAACAAGTGCCTCACCATCTCCGGCAGCGGCAACGGTGCCATCGCGGTGCTGGCGAACTGCAACCACCAGACCAACCAGCTCTGGTACTGATTTCCGCAGGTCTGACAGTGGCGACCGCGAGGTCCCGCGCGCGGGCGGGTTTCGTCGCCGAACTTCCCCGCACCGCAAGCAGAAACGAACCTGCTGCGGGACCCTGCATCCGGCCGTAGGCCATGCGAGGGAAGTGTCGGCACGGCACGCCGCCGACCGTCACGGGTGGCGGGGCATTCCGATAGACACCGCCCGTGATCAACAGCTACCGCAGAACAGCTGTCGCCCGCTGCCGATGCGCGGGCGGGACCGGACTTCCGAACGAGGCCGAAGGGGTGAGCCCGTGTCGATGCGACCGCCCCTCCGCATGAACCGACGGGTGACCCGCGCCGTGCGCGGCCGGCCGCGTGCGCTCGTGCTCGCCCTCACGCTGGCACTCGCCGTGGCCGCGCCCGTCGGTGCGGTGTCCGCCGAGCCGCGGCCCAGCGCACCGGCCTCGGCCCCGGCAACCAGCCCCTCGCCCTCGGGGAGCGAGGGGACCCTGTGGCGGGGCGAGGCCAATCAGCGCGTGGTCGTGAGCGCGCTGCCCCGCCCGTGGGGCTTGGCCGAGCCC
>NZ_JBHYVA010000880.1:0-3022 GCF_042750055.1 Streptomyces sp. NPDC059456 | reverse complement strand
GGGGGCGCCCCCCCCCCCCCCCCCGCGCCCGGGCCGCCGGGGGGGTGATCCCGCCGGGGGGGCCCATTTACACGGCATCACCAGCCCCCCCGGGCCCGGCAGAGCCGTCAGGCCCGGCAGACCCGTCAGGCGAGCGGACCCGTCACCGGCTCCACCGCGGCGACGAGGCCGCCGGCGCGGACGAACGCGTCGGCCGCGGCCAGGTCGGGGGCGAGGAAACGATCCGGCCCGGGACCCTCCACACCGGCCTCCCGCGTCGCGGCGATGGCCGCCTGGCTGGCCGGGGCGGGGGTGAGCCCGTGGCGCAGCTCGATGGCGCGGGTCGCCGCGTACAGCTCGATCGCGATGATCCGGGTCAGGTTGTCGATGGCGGTACGGAGCTTGCGCGCGGCCGACCAGCCCATCGAGACGTGGTCCTCCTGCATGGCGGAGGACGGGATCGAGTCGGCGGAGGCCGGCACGGCCAGCCGCTTCATCTCGCTGACCAGGGCGGCCTGCGTGTACTGGGCGATCATCAGACCGGAGTCGACACCGGCGTCGTCCGCCAGGAACGGCGGCAGGCCGTGCGAGCGGTTCTTGTCGAGCAGCCGGTCGGTGCGGCGTTCGGCGATGGAGCCGAGGTCCGCGGCCGCGATGGCCAGGAAGTCCAGCACGTACGCGACCGGCGCGCCGTGGAAGTTGCCGTTCGACTCGACGCGGCCGTCGGGCAGCACCACCGGGTTGTCGACGGCGGAGGCCAGTTCGCGCGAGGCCACCAGCGCGGCGTGCGCCATGGTGTCGCGGCCGGCGCCGGCCACCTGCGGGGCGCAGCGCACGGAGTACGCGTCCTGCACGCGCGGGGCGGACTCCTCCTGGAAGTGCCGGACCAGCCCGGAGCCCTTCAGGACGGCGGCCATGTTCGCGGCGGAGGCGCCCTGGCCCGGATGGGGGCGGATGGCGTGCAGCTCGGGCGCGAGGACCTTCTCGGTGCCGAGCAGCGCCTCCAGGGTCAGCGCGGCGGTGATGTCGGCGGACTTGTACAGCTTGTCGAGGTCGGCGAGGGCCATGACCAGCATGCCGAGCATGCCGTCGGTGCCGTTGAGGAGGGCCAGGCCCTCCTTCTCCTTCAGCTCGACCGGCTTGATCCCGGCCTCGGCGAGGAGCTCCCCGGCGGGGCGCACGACCCCGTCCGGACCCTCTGCGTCGCCTTCGCCCATCAGGGTGAGCGCGCAGTGCGAGAGCGGTGCGAGGTCACCCGAGCAGCCGAGCGAGCCGTACTCGTGGACGACGGGCGTGATGCCCGCGTTGAGCACGTCGGCCATCGTCTGCGCGACGGACGGCCGGACGCCGGTGTGCCCGGAGGCGACGGTCTTCAGGCGCAGGAACATCAGGGCGCGCACGACCTCCCGCTCGACGCGCGGGCCCATGCCGGCGGCGTGCGAGCGGACGATGTTGCGCTGGAGCTGGGCGCGCAGCTCGGGGCTGATGTGACGGGAGGCGAGGGCGCCGAAGCCGGTGGACACCCCGTAGACGGGTTCGGGCTTGGCGGCGAGGGCGTCGACGATCTCGCGGGCACGGGCGAGGGCGTCGAGCGCCTCGCCGGACAGCTCGATCCGCGCGTTGCCGCGGGCGACGGCGATGACGTCCTCGGCGGTGGTCCCGGACGTCCCCACCACGACAGTGTGCATATCCATATTCAGCAGCCTACGGACTGAATCGCTTCATGTCACTAGCAAGTTTCACGGGGGACCCTTACGCCGCCGCACACGGCGCCCGTCACGTCGCCCGGCCCCGGAAACGGCGGCGCTCACCGGCCGCCTCCTGCTGGGCGGCGGCATCGGCCATCCGGATCACCGCGCTGTCCCGGCCCGCGACGACCGGCCGCGCCGAACGCGCGGCCTTGGCCTTGTACTGGGCGGCGTCGGCCAGCCGGAACAGCCGCCGGGAGGACTTCACCGGCCCGATCGGATCCCCCGTGGACGCCACCCCGCAGGCCACCCCCTCGCCCAGCTCCAGCTCGGCGGCGCGCAGGCACAGCTCCTCCGTCACCCGCACCACCTCATCGGCCGCGGGCCCCACGCTCACCAGGCAGAACTCGTCACCGCCGAGCCGGGCGGCGAGCGCGCCCGGCAGCATGGCCCCGCACAGGCTGAGCACCGACCCGAACCGCTCCAGCAGCCGGTCCCCCATGGCGTGCCCGAGGGTGTCGTTGACCTTCTTGAGGCCGTTCAGGTCACACACCACCAGGCTGACCACGGCCGCACCGCGCCGGTGCTCCTCCAGGGCCTCGTCGAGCCGCATGTCGACGGCCCGCCGGTTGGCCAGGCCGGTCAGCGGATCGGTGAACGCGAGCCGCCGCGCCTCTTCGAGCCGCTCGTTCTGCGCGAGGCCGGCCGCGACGACCGCCGCCAGGACGGTCGCGAACTCGGCGTCGTCCTCGTCGAAGCCGGGCAGTCCCTCGTCGCGGGCGACGTACAGCTCGCCCCAGGCGCGGCCGCTGAGCACGATGGGCGCGACGACGCAGCTCCCGCGGCCGCGGCGGCGCAGCGCCTCGCCGCGCCGGCCGGGGCGGCCGCCGCCGGCGCTCTCCGCCCAGGCGTGGGGGCCGCCGCCGCCGACCCACCGCTCGTGCAGGAACTCGGTGATCTCGGGGAAGTCGTGGACGGGATAGGACTCGTCCTCGGGGAACTCCTCCTCCCCGTCCCGTCGCCCGCCCTCGTTGACGAGGACCCGCAGCCGGCCGCGTTCGCGCTCCCAGGCGGAGATCGCGGCGAACGAACCGTCCATCGCGAGCCGGGCCCCGCGGGCGGCCGCCCGGACGCTGTCCCGCGGTGCGCATGCGGCGGCCATGGCCTGCGCCTGGCCCCCGCGGGCTCGCAGCCGCCCGTCGACTCCCATCACCCCAGGTTAGGGAGTTTCCCCCCCACCGCCACCGATCCCCGGACGCGCCGTACGCGGGCCGCCGGCGCACGGCGGGGACGGGCCTCCCGGGGGCTCCGCCCCGGCTGCCGGCACCGGCAGGACCCGGGGTGCCGCGGGCTCT
>NZ_JBHYVA010000879.1:0-3022 GCF_042750055.1 Streptomyces sp. NPDC059456 | reverse complement strand
GCGGCCGGCGCCGGCCGGTCGACGAGTGCGCTCACTTGACGGAGACCTGCGAGATGTCGAGGACGCCGGTCCAGTCGCTGATCACGACGTTCTTGACGTCCTTGCCGACCAGGCGCTTGTAGACGGGGTGGAAGAGCGGCACGTCGAGGGCCTGCTCGCCGATCTTCTTGTCGAGCGCGCCCCAGCGCTTGCCGGCCTCGGCGAGGTCGGTCAGCTTGGCGATCTCGTCGATCTCCGCGTTGACGGCCGGGTCGTTCAGCTGGGCGTGGTTGTAGTTGGTGCCGTTGGTGACGATCTGGCGCCCGTCGAAGATCGGCGCGAGGAAGGGGCCGCCGGAGGGCCAGTCGGCGCCCCAGCGGGAGAGGAAGAACCCGGGGGTGTTCTTGGCGTCCCAGCGCTTCTCGTTGAACGCGTTGTTCTCCAGGCCCTCCAGCTTGACGGTGATCCCGGCGGCGGCGAGCGCCTGCTGGACGGCGGTCGCGACCTCGGGGCTGGTCTGCCTGTTCTGCGCGGTGGAGTGGGTCAGGGTGATGCTCAGCCCGTCCGGGAAGCCGGCCTCCTTCAGCAGTTCCCTGGCCTTGGCCGGGTCGCCGGCCTTGCCCGCCGGGAAGTGGTCGTAGGCGGTGAAGCCGAAGGCCTTCTGCTCGGGCAGGAAGGTGGTGGCGGGCTCGGCGAGGGCGGAGCCGCCGGCCGCGTTGACCACGCTGGTGCGGTTGATCGCGTACGAGATGGCCTGGCGCACCTTCGGGTTGTCGAAGGGGGCCACCTTCGGGTTGAAGGCGAGGTAGTTGGTGTAGCCGAAGTGCCCGGTGCCGACGCGGGCCGCGAGCTCCTTGTCGTCGCCGATCTGCGCGAGCTCGGCCGGACCCAGGTTGGTGTCGGTGGTGATGGCGGCGGAGTCGGGGCCGGAGCTGGTGGCCAGGCGCTGGTTGATGACGGCGGCGTCGAGGCCGGAGCGGACGTCGATCTTGTCCGGGTAGGCCTTGCGCTCCTCGTCGGTCTTGGGGTCCCAGTGCTCGTTGCGCTCCAGGGTGAGGTGCTCGCCGTCGTTCTCGTTCTTGACGACCTTGTACGAGCCCGAGGAGACGGGGTGCTCCTCGTACTTCACGCCGGTGTCCTTGGCCTTGGGGACGGGCGCGAACTGCGTCTGGGTGGCGACGAAGGGGAATTCGCCTTCCGGCTTGCGCAGTTTGAAGGTGATCGTCTTCGCGTCGGGCACGACGATGGAGTCGAGGCCCTTTCCGCCGTCCTTGTACGGGCCCTCGTAGTTCTCCCCGCCGATGAGCCAGTCGCGCAGGTACGGGGCTCCGCCGGACAGCTCGGCGGCGAAGGACCGCTCGATGCCGTACTTGATGTCGGCGGTGGTGATCGGGCTGCCGTCCTCGTACGTCAGCCCGTCCTTGAGGGTGTACGTCCACTCGGTGGCGTCGGCGTTGGGCTTGCCGGTGTCGGTGGCCAGGTCGGGCACGACCTTGGTGCCGGCGGCGCCGTCCTCGCGGTTGCGGGTGGTGAGGGTGCGGAAGACCAGCGAGGGGACGTTGCCGCCGCCGGAGGTGTAGAGGCGGGCCGGGTCGAAGTCGTTCTGCGGCTCGGAGTTGAGGACGGTCAGGGTGCCGCCCTGCTGCGGGGCGCCGCCGGTGGCGCCGGGCCGGCCGCCGGCCTGGTCCGTCGCGTCCTTGGGCCCGCACGCCGCGGCGCCCCCGGCCAGGACGACACTGACGGCGGCCGCGGCCACGCGGCGCGATATCTGGGACTGACGGAACATGGGGAAAAACAACCTCTCGGCGTGAAATTTCGGCTGTTGGCACCGAATGAAGGGAAAAGGCCACGCGAGGGGCAGCGGTCAGCGCTCGGGAACCGGCTGCATGCCGGTGGAAGGAGAAAGCCGCGCCTGCGGGCATGGGTACACCCGGGCGCGGCGGAGGAAAGGAACGAAGGGAGTCGCGCGCGATCGGGTACGCGTCAGCGACAGAGGATGTCGGCCACGCTGTGCGCGGTCACACCGAGCAGCGCCAGCTCGATGGCGGCGCTCGCAGCGATGGTGTGGTGGTGCGACATGCGGAGAACAATTACCGGTCACCGGACGGGTTGTCAACGCGAGATGCCGCCATCCACCACCTTCGCTCCGTCAACTCCCGGGGAACACCCAGGGGTTGGGTTTGCACTGGATTCCGCCGATGTCGAGGGACTTCGTCTGCTGCTGCATGATCGGCGCGAGCGCGCCCGGGGTCTGGCAGTTCACGTGCCCGTGCCCGAGCCGGTGGCCGACCTCGTGGTTGATGAGCATCTGCCGGTACGCGAACATCTGGTCCGCGCCGTACGTCGTCGACCCCTGCGCCCAGCGGTACGCGTTGATCATGACCCGCTCCGTGGAGGCGGAATCGCAGCTGACGTTGTCGACGGTCGTGTCCAGATCGGACTTCGCGCACCACACGCCGGTGGTGCCGGGGCTGGCCAGCGTGATCACGAAGTCGGCCTCGCCGCCCGGAACCCGCTCGAAGGTCTTCGTCCCGCCGTGGCCCCAGCTGCGGTCGTCGTTGAGGGTGCGGTGGACGGCCTCGGCGAACAGCTGCGCGTCCAGGTTCAGCCCCTGCTCGACGTCGACCCGGTAGCGGATCTTCTTGCCCTTGCCGGGCGCCGGCGCGACCCCGGGCACGGTGTCGAAGGTCCCGGGCCCCTTCAGCTTCTCGTCGATGGGGAACTGCTGGGCCATCTTCTGCTCGTACGACAGCTCCACCGCGGGTCCGGCGGGTGCGGCGGGGGTCGCCCGGCCGTCGGAGCGGGAGGCCGCGGACGTGCCGGGCTGGGCGCGCTTGCCGGTGTCGCCGGCGGCGCGCGCGGTGGGCGAGGAGCCGCTGTCGCCGTCGGGGAGCATCTGCACGGCGACGACGACGGCGAACGCGGTGACGGCCGCGGCGGCCACCACCGTGTACGTACGCGCCTTGCGCCCGCGCCCGGGGGCGGGCTCCTCCTCGGCGGCGTCCGCGGGCTCGGCGGGTACGGCGGGCGCCGCCGGCGGGGC
>NZ_JBHYVA010000878.1:1396-3026 GCF_042750055.1 Streptomyces sp. NPDC059456 | reverse complement strand
CCGCGCCCGCGTCGGCACCGCAGGACGGCTCGGGGCTGCCGCCCGCCCCCGCAGCCGCCGCGCAGGCGCCCCGGGACGGTTTCCCGGGCGCGCCGCAGGACGGGTACGGGTTCCCCCCGGCCGCCGCACCGGCGCAGCCGCAGCCCCAGCCGCAGCCGCCCGTCGGCGACTTCGCCGTTCCCGGCGCGCAGCCCGCACCCCCGCAGCCCCAGCAGCCGCAGCCGCAGCCCCCGTACGACCCCCGGGCCGGCGCCCAGTGGGCGCCCGGCCCCCAGCCGGGGCCGCAGCCGCACGATCCGCGGTACCAGCCCGGCCCGTCCGGCGGCGGCGCGCCCCTCGGGTACACGGCGGCCGTCGAGCTGTCCTCGGACCGCCTGCTGCGCGGCAAGCAGAAGCCCAAGCCGCAGCGCTCCGGGTTCCGGTTCGGCGGCAAGGCCGCCGAGGCCGAGCGCCTGCGCAAGCTCGAACTGATCCGCACTCCGGTCATGTCCTGCTACCGCATCGCCGTCATCAGCCTCAAGGGCGGCGTCGGCAAGACCACGACCACCACCGCCCTCGGCGCCACGCTCGCCACCGAGCGCCAGGACAAGATCCTGGCGATCGACGCGAACCCCGACGCCGGTACCCTCGGCCGCCGTGTCCGCCGGGAGACCGGGGCCACGATCCGGGACCTGGTCCAGGCGATCCCGTACCTGAACTCGTACATGGACATCAGGCGGTTCACCTCCCAGGCGCCGTCCGGCCTGGAGATCATCGCCAACGACGTCGACCCGGCGGTCTCCACGACGTTCAACGACGAGGACTACCGCCGCGTCATAGAGACGCTGGGCCGCCAGTACCCGATCATCCTCACCGACTCGGGCACCGGGCTCCTCTACTCCGCCATGCGCGGCGTCCTGGACCTGGCCGATCAGCTGATCATCATCTCGACCCCGTCGGTGGACGGCGCCAGCAGCGCGAGCACCACGCTCGACTGGCTCTCGGCGCACGGGTACGCCGACCTGGTCTCCCGCTCGCTCACCGTCATCTCGGGAGTCCGCGAGACCAGCAAGATGATCAAGATCGAAGACATCGTGCAGCACTTCGAGACCCGCTGCCGGGGCGTCGTCGTGGTGCCGTTCGACGAGCACCTCGCGGCCGGCGCGGAGGTCGACCTCGACCTGATGCGGCCCAAGACCCGGGAGGCGTACTTCAACCTCTCCGCGCTGGTGGCCGAGGACTTCGTCCGCGCCGCCCAGCAGGCCCCCCAGGGCCACTGGGGAGCACCCCAGCAGCCTCAGCCGCACCAGCAGCCGGCACCTCAGCCGCAGCCGCAGCCGCAGGGCCAGCCGTACGGCCAGCCCCAGGGCCCGTCCCCGTACCAGCAGCCTCCGCAGCCGTACGGCCAGCCCTATCCGCAGCCCGGCCAGCCCTGGCAGCCGCAGCAGCAGCCGCCCCAGCACCCGCAGCAGCAGCCGCCCCAGCACCCGCAGCAGCAGCCCCCGCGCGACCCGCGCCTCGGCTGACCGCGGCAGCGAGAAGGGGGGGGGGCGCCCGGGGGGGGGGGGGGGGGGGGGGGCGGGGGGGGGGGGGGGGGGCGGCCGGCCCCCCCCCCCCGCCCCCGGGGGGGGTGGGGGGGGCGCCGGCCCGC
>NZ_JBHYVA010000878.1:0-1386 GCF_042750055.1 Streptomyces sp. NPDC059456 | reverse complement strand
CCCCGCCGGCGCCCGCGGCAGCCTCTCGCGCCCCGCCCCCCCGGGTAGTCCCCCCCCCTTCTCCGTGGGGCCGGGCCGGGCCGGCCGCCGGTCCGCCGCTCAGCGCTCCGTGTCGTATTCCTCGGTCAGCGTCCGCGCCCGCTTCACATCGTCCGCGATGGCTTCGAGGAGGCCGTCCAGCGATTCGAACTTCGCCATGCCGCGCACGTACGCGAGGAAGTCCACCGTCACGTGCAGTCCGTACAGGTCCAGGCCGACGCGGTCGATCGCGTACGCCTCGACGGTCCGCTCGGTGGCGTCGAACTGCAGGTTGGTCCCGACCGAGATCGCCGCCGGCATCCGCTCGCCGTTCGCCGTGAGCCAGCCCGCGTACACGCCGTCCGCCGGGATGGCGGTGTGCGGGGGCGTCTCGACGTTGGCCGTCGGGTAGCCGAGCTCGCGCCCGCGCTGGGCGCCGCGCACGACGACGCCCTCGACCCGGTGCGGCCGTCCCAGGATCTCGGCCGCGCCCGCCATGTCGCCCTCGGCGACCAGCCTGCGCGCCAGGGTCGAGGAGAAGGGCACTCCACCGCCCGCCGCGCCGCGCTCGACGAGGTCCACGACCTCGACCTCGTAGTCGTAGGTGCCGCCGAGCTCGCGCAGGAAGTCGACGTTCCCGGAGGCGCGGTGGCCGAAGCGGAAGTTCGGGCCCTCGATGACGGCCCGCGCGTGCAGCTTGTCGACGAGCACCTTCACGATGAAGTCGGCCGGGGAGAGCTGCGAGAACTCCGCCGTGAACGGCAGGACCAGCAGCGCGTCGACGCCCAGCCCGGCCATCAGTTCGGCACGGCGGTCGTACGGGGCCAGGATCGGCGGGTGGCTGCCGGGGCGCACGACCTCGCTCGGGTGCGGGCTGAAGGTGACGACGACGGACGGCACTCCGAGCGCGCGCGCCTTGGCCACGGCCCGTCCGATGATCAGCTGATGGCCCCGGTGCACACCGTCGTACGAGCCGATGGTGACGACGCTGCGTCCCCAGTCCTGGGGGATGTCCTCCAAGCCACGCCAGCGCTGCACTGTGACCGCTCCTCGCCCGAACCGTGTAGGCCCTGTCCTGGTTGCCGATTGCAGGTCTAAGACTGCCATGCCCGTACCCGGGGGCCCGCATCGGCATCTGGCCGGGGGCGGCTCTGTGTCATCTCGACGTCATCTGGGCGGGACGGAGCACGAGGACGCGGCGCTCGGGCCCGCTTCCGGCGGCCGGATCGGCGGCCCGGCCGACCCGCATCGCGCGGACGGCGAAAGCGCCCCCTTGCGCTCCCTCCAGTCACTCCGCGCGCCTGCCCGGACGGGTGAATACGGAGGCCCGGGTGGATAGAGACCTACCCGAGGGGGGTCGTGGAGCGG
>NZ_JBHYVA010000877.1:0-3027 GCF_042750055.1 Streptomyces sp. NPDC059456 | reverse complement strand
CGGGCTGTCTGTTTGTGTTATAAGCCCCGGGCCGGGGGGGCCCCACAACCCCCCGGCCGTCCCCGCCGCCCGGGGGGGCGGGTTCCCGCCCGCCGCCCCGGTCGGCTCCCTCGTGGTCGCCGACGCCATCGTGGCCGCCGACCTCGGGGCCGAGACCCCCGACGGCTTCCTCGACGTACAGGAGCTCGGCTTCGGGCACAGCGTGCACCTGCCGCCCGCCGAACTCGCCGCCCGGGCCGCCGAGGCCACCGGGGCGCTCCTCGCCCCCGTGCTGACCGTCTCCACCGTCACCGGCACCGCCGAGGGCGCCGCCCGGCTCGCCGCCCGGCACCCGCTCGCCGGGGCCGAGGCCATGGAGGGCTTCGGGGTCGCGGAGGCGGCCGCCGCACACGGACTGCCCGTACTGGAGATCCGCGCCGTGTCCAACGCCGTCGGCCCCCGCGACCGCGACGCCTGGCGGATCGGGGACGCGCTGGCCGCGCTCACCGCCGGATTCCGCGCCCTGGGGCCCGTACTCGTCCATTGGGGAGAGCACCGACATGAGTCGTGACCCGCACCCGGCGGTCAGGATCGCCTATTCGCCCTGCCCGAACGACACCTTCGTCTTCGACGCGTGGGCCCACGGCCGGATCCCGGGCGCGCCCGGCCTCGACGTCACCTTCGCCGACATCGACATCACCAACGGCATGGCCGAGCGCGGCGAGCTGGACGTGCTGAAGGTGTCGTACGCCGTGCTGCCCTGGGTGCTGGAGGAGTACGCGCTGCTGCCCTGCGGCGGGGCGCTCGGCCGCGGCTGCGGGCCGCTCGTGCTGACGCGGGAGCCGGGGGTGGACCTGGCCGGCAAGACCGTCGCCGTGCCGAGCGAACGTTCCACCGCCTACCTGCTGTTCCGGCTGTGGGCCGCGGACGTGCTGCCGGACGGGGTCGGCAAGGTCGTCGTGCTGCCGTTCCACGAGATCATGCCGGCCGTCCGCGACGGCCGGGTGGACGCCGGACTGGTCATCCACGAGGCCCGGTTCACCTATCAGGACTACGGGTTGCACTGCCTGGCCGACATGGGCGAGCACTGGGAGGCCACGACCGGCCTGCCGATCCCGCTCGGCGCGATCATCGCGAAGCGCTCGCTGGGCGCCGGGACGCTGCACGCGCTGGCCGAGTCGGCCCGTACGTCGGTCCGGATGGCCTGGGACGACCCGGCGGCCTCCCGCCCGTACGTCCGCGCCCACGCGCAGGAACTGGACCCGGCCGTCGCCGACCAGCACATCGGGCTGTACGTCAACGAGTTCACCGCCGACCTCGGCGACGACGGGTACGCGGCGGTGCGCGGGCTGTTGACGCGGGCCGCGGCGGAGGGTCTGGTACCGGCCATCGCGCCGGGTGCGCTGGCCTTCCCGTAGGCCGCCGGCACGCCCGTACGACGGTGCCCCGGCCCTCTTGCGAAGGCCGGGGCACCGTCGTGCGTACGGGCTCAGACGTCGAGCTGGTCGGCCACCGCGCGCAGCAGGCCGGCGATCTTCGTGCCGTGCACCTTGTCGGGGTAGCGGCCGCGCTCCAGCATCGGCGTGATGTTCTCCAGCAGGGTCGTGAGGTCCTGCACGATGGACGCCAGCTCGTCGGGCTTGCGGCGCTGTGCGGCCGCGACCGAGGGCGCCGGGTCCAGCACGGTCACGGAAAGCGCCTGGTCACCGCGCTGTCCCGCGACAACGCCGAACTCGACGCGCTGGCCGGGCTTGAGTGCGTCGACCCCGGCCGGGAGCACCGACGAGTGGACGAAGACGTCACCGCCGTCGTCGCGGGAGAGAAAGCCGAAGCCCTTCTCACTGTTGAACCACTTGACCTTGCCGGTAGGCACGTCCGTCCTCTGTCCTTGTGCTCGTCGGGGTCCGGCGTGCCGCACGGCGGCTCCGGACAACAGCGCAGCGGGTCATGGTGACCCGCCGTATCCAGGCTAGTGGGCGTTTCACAGGTGACAAGACGTTCCCCGGTCCTTCGCCGGCTCTTCGCTGTCGGCTGCGCCGTCGGCTGCTTCGGCCAGGGAACTACCCTGGTGGGGTGACTGTTACTCCTCATGGCGACGAAGCGCGGCCCGGCGACGGCCTGGTGCGCGCCGGCGGCATCGTGTTCATCGTCGGCGCCGTGGCCACCCTCGTGACGATGGCCCCGCTGTTCCTGCACACCGACCCGTTCCCCTCGTACGCGTGGGCCGTGTGCATGCTGATGGGCGTCGGCTTCGCCGTCTCGGCGGCGGGCGTGCTGCGCTCGGCGGCGGCCCAGCGCCGCGCCGCCCGCGCCTCGCAGAGCTAGACCGGCCCGCCCCCGCACGGTCAGAGCGACCGCCCGGTCAGAGCGACTGCGCGGCGACGTACTCCGCGAGCCACTGCGGCAGCGCGGTGAGGTCCGCCAGCACGACGTCGGCGCCCGCCTCCCGCAGCTCCGGCTCCGGGCACGGGCCCGTCGGGACCGCCACCGACAGCGCACCGGCCGTACGGGCGCCGCGGACGTCGCCCACGTGGTCGCCGACGTAGACCTGCGCCCCGTACTCGCGCAGCGCGCCCGCCTTGGCCTCGGCCCACAGCCAGCCGATGACCGCGTCCGGCTCGATGCCGAGGTGCGCCAGGTGCAGCCGCGCGTTGGGCTCGTGCTTGGCCGTCACCACGATGGCGCGGCCGCCGAGCGCCCGGACCGCTTCGATCGCCTCGCGGGCACCGGGCATCGCGGGCGTCGCCTCGATGGCGTACGTGGGGTAGATCTCCCGGTAGCGGTCGGCCATGGCGGGGATCTCCGCCTCCGGGAACCAGTACGCGAGCTCCTCGTCCAGCGGCGGCCCGAGCCGGGTGACGGCCTCGTCGGCATCGATGAACGTACCCGTCTCGGCGGAAAGCGCCTGGTAGGCGGCCTTGATGCCGGGGCGCGAATCGATGAGGGTCATGTCGAGGTCGAAGCCGACGGTCAGCTGCCGCGCGGACGCGGCGGGCGCGGTGGGGGTCTCGGAGCTCATACCGCCATTGTGCCGAGCCCCGCCGGTAC
>NZ_JBHYVA010000876.1:0-3030 GCF_042750055.1 Streptomyces sp. NPDC059456 | reverse complement strand
ACCCCCCCACCCCCCGATCTCATTGTGTCTCGTGGGCTCGTAGTTGTTTATAAGAGCCAGCTTACCCCGAGGGGTACGCGGTCGTCGACGTGGAGACGACCGGGCTCGCTCGCGACGACCGGATAATCTCCGCAGCCGTCTACCGGCTCGACGCGCAGGGCAACGTGGAGGACCACTGGTACACCCTGGTCAACCCGCAGCGGGATCCCGGCCCGGTCTGGATCCACGGGCTGACCAGCGACATGCTGCGGGACGCACCGCTCTTCCAGGACATCGCCGAGGAGTTCGCGGGCCGGCTCGCGGACCGGGTGCTGGTCGCGCACAACGCCATCTTCGACTGGCAGATGATCGCCCGGGAGTACGCCCGGGCCTCGGTGACCGCGCCGGTCCGTCAGCGGCTGTGCACCATCGCCCTGTCGAAGGAGCTGAACCTCCCGCTGCCCAACCACAAGCTGGAGTCGCTCGCCGCGCACTTCGGGGTGGTCCAGCAGCGCGCCCACCACGCCCTCGACGACGCCCGCGTGCTCGCGGAGGCGTTCCGTCCGTCGCTGCACGCCGCCGCGCGGGACGGCGTACGGCTGCCCCTGCTGGAATGCCGCCCGCTGACGGAGTGGTCGGACTCCCCCGTCACCCCGCGGATCGGCCGGCAGGCCTCGTACGGGAGCGGCAGCTGGCGGCCCTCGCGCAAGCGGCCGCCGTGCCCGCACCCGAACCCGGGGCGCTTCGAGGACGGCAAACCGCTCAAGCAGGGCATGCGGATCGCCTTCTCGGGTGACACCTCGGTGGAGCGGGAGCTGCTGGAGGACCGGGCCGTCGAGGCGGGCCTGCACATCGCGACGAGTGTGTCGCGGCTCACGAGCCTGCTCGTGACGAACGACCCCGACTCGGCCACCTCCAAGACGGTCAAGGCGAAGTCCTTCGGTACGCCGGTGGTCGACGAGGCGGCCTTCACCCAGCTGCTGCGGGACGTGGCTGCGGCAGACGGGTGAGCGTCGGGCGACTCGCCCGGCGCCCGCTTTCCGCCGCGCCCGTCCGGTCCCACCCTGTGGCGCATGGCACGTTGTGAGGTCTGCGGAAACGATTACGGCATGTCCTTCGAGGTGCACGCGCAGGGCAGCGTGCACGTCTTCGACTGCTTCTCCTGCGCCATCCACCGCATGGCGCCGATCTGCGAGCACTGCCGGGTGCAGATCATCGGGCAGGGCGTCGAGGTGGAGGGCCAGTGGTTCTGCGGGGCGCACTGCGCCCGCGCGGAAGGGAAGGTGGGCATCGTCGACCGCGTGTGACGCGCGCGGCCTGCGCCCGTCCCGCCCCGTCCCCCTGCCGGATCCCCGGCCCGTTCCCCTCCTCCGTTCCCTTCCCGACCCCGGACGGCCACCCGGCCACCGGGGTCTTCCCGGCTGGGGGTACCGTCGTGGGCGTGTACCGCTTTGTGCTGACCCGGCAATGGGTGTGCCTCACCCTGATCGCCCTCGCCCTCATCCCCACGATGATCAAGCTGGGGTTCTGGCAGTACCACCGCCATGAGCACCGGGTCGCGCAGAACGAGCTGATCGCGGCGAACCTGGCCGCGAAGCCGGTGCCGATGACCGAGATCACCTCCCCGGGCCACCAGGTCCCGCGGGCCGACTTCTGGCGCGCCGTCACCGCCACCGGTACGTACGACTCCGCCCACGAGGTCGTCGTCCGCATGCGGACGGACAACGACGAGAAGGTCGGCTTCCACGTCCTCACCCCGCTCGTGCTGTCCGACGGCCGGGTGGTCCTGGTCAACCGCGGCTGGGTGGCCGGCGGCGACGACCCCCGCGCGTACCCGCCGGTGCCGGCCGCGCCCTCGGGCGAGGTGACGGTCACCGGCCGGCTGAAGGCCGACGAGACGAGCGGCGGCAGCGGCATCAAGGACCGCAAGGGCCTGCCGGACCGCCAGGTGATGCTCATCAACAGCGAGCAGCAGGCGCAGTACCTGGGCAGGACCGTCCTCGGCGGCTACCTGGAGCTCACCGCTCCGGCACCGGCGGGCGGCAGCCCGGAGATGGTCGCCGAACCCGACCACGACTCGATCGGCCCGCACATGGCGTACGCCGTGCAGTGGTGGCTGTTCGCCGCGGCGGTTCCGGTGGGCTGGCTGGTCCTCGTACGGCGGGAGAAGCGCGACCGTGCGCAGGCCGCGGCGGCCGGTGCCACCCCCGAGCGGGAGCCGGCGCCGACGGCGTAGCGTGTCGGGCATGGATCTTGGACTGAAAGACCGCGTCTACGTCGTCACCGGAGCCACCCGGGGCCTGGGCTTCGCCTCGGCGCGCGAACTGGCGGCGGACGGCGCGAAGGTGATCGTGACGGGCCGGGATGCGGCACGGGCCGCCGATGCGGCGGCCGCGCTGGGTCCGGACGTGGTGGGCATCGCCGCGGACAACGGCGACCCGGAGGCGGCGGCCCGGCTCGTCGCCGCCGCGAAGGAACGCTTCGGCCGCCTGGACGGCATCCTCATCAGCGTCGGCGGCCCCACCCCCGGCTTCGCGTCGACCAACACCGACGAGCAGTGGGCGGCGGCGTTCGATTCGGTCTTCCTCGGCGCGGTACGGCTGGCCCGCGCGGCGGCGGCCGAGCTGGGCGAGGGCGGGGTCATCGGCTTCGTCCTGTCGGGCTCGGTCCACGAGCCGATCCCGGGTCTGACGATCTCCAACGGCCTGCGGCCGGGGCTGGCGGGCTTCGCCAAGTCCCTGTCGGTGGAACTCGGGCCGCGCGGCATCCGCGTCGTCGGGCTGCTGCCGGCCCGGATCGACACCGACCGCGTCCGCGAGCTCGACGCCCTGTCGGGTGATGCGGCGACGGCCCGCGCGGCCAATGCGTCCGGCATTCCGCTGCGCCGCTACGGCACTCCGGAGGAGTTCGGCCGCACGGCGGCGTTCCTGCTGTCGCCCGCCGCCTCGTACCTGACGGGCATCATGCTCCCGGTCGACGGCGGCTCACGCCACGGCTTCTGACGTCCCGCCCCCGTCCCGTCCTCCCCCGTCCCCCTCCCCCGGGCCGGCC
>NZ_JBHYVA010000875.1:0-3032 GCF_042750055.1 Streptomyces sp. NPDC059456 | reverse complement strand
CCTCGGGTACGTGGATGTCCACGGCGCACACGTCGTCCCGCCCGGCGGGGCGCAGGGCCGCCAGGAGCCGCGCCAGCGGCTCGGGGGAATCCCCGCCCATGACGCGGGCGGCGGCCTCAGCGAGCCGGTCGAGTCCGCGGTCCATGTACTCGCCCGGTACTTCGATGAGCCCGTCGGTGTAGAGGAGCAGGTGGTCGCCCGGCTCCAGCTGGAGCGACTCCTCCGCGTACGCGGAGTCGAAGGACGCCCCGAGGAGGTTCCCCTCCGGCAGGGGCAGGAACCGCGCCTCGCCGCCGCGCACCAGAAGGGGCGGCAGGTGCCCGGCCCGCGCCCAGGTCAGCAGCCGGTCCGCCGGCCGGTACCGGGCCATGACCATGGTGGCGGTGGTCGCGGACGAAGGGTCCGCGGCCGTGTGCAGCAGCAGCGAGTTGAGCCGGCGCATGGCATCGGGCAGGGACGATCCGGTGACGATCATGCCCTTGGCGGTGAACCGCAGCTGGGCCATGGTGCCGACGGCGTCCAGCCCGTGGCCGGCGACGTCTCCGACGACGAAGAGGGCGCCCTTGTCGGGGAGTTCGATGGCGCTGTACCAGTCGCCCCCGACGTTCACCCCGGTGTCCGAGGGCACGTAGGCGACGTCGACGCGCAGCCCCACCAGGTCGATCGACTGCTCGGGGATGGGCAGCAGGGCGTGCTGCAGGCGTGCGGCGATGGCCCGTTCGGCCCGGAGCACGCCTTCCTGGATGAGCACGGACCGCTCGCTCTCCCGCAGGGCGAGCTCCGCGTCCCGCTGGGCGCTGAGGTCCTGGAAGAATCCGTGCACCTCGACGGGGGTGCCGTAGGCGTCCGTCTCGGCTTCGGCGACGATGCGCAGGTGCCGGACCCCGCCGGCGGTGGCGATGCGGAACGGCTGGTCGATCGGGGCCCCTTCGCCCAGCAGCCGCCGCACGGCCGCGGCGAGCGCCGGCCGGTCCTCCGGTACCAGGTGCTCGGGGAGCTCCTCCATCCGCATGGGCCCCCGCTCGGGCGGGCGGTCGAAGATGGCGTACAGCTGCTCCGACCAGTCGATCGTGTCCGTGGTCAGGTTCCAGTCGGCCCAGCCGAGGTTGCCCAGTCGCTGCATGGTGGCGAGGCGGCGGATCTCGCGCGCCCCGGTGTCGTGGCGGATCCACGAGACGACCAGCCGGCCGGCCAGCCGGGTCGCGCGGACGGAGTAGACGGACGTCTCGGGAACGCCCGCGACCACTTCCCGGTACGAGAACGGCTCGCCGTCGTAGGTGACACCGCCGGCCAGGGCGTCGGCGTAGCCGTGCCACAGGGCCGTGCCCGCCACGGTGGGATAGCTCTCCAGGACGCGCCGGCCGACGAGTTCCTTCCCGCGGCGGCCCGCCACGTCCGTCGACTCCGGGGCCGCCGCCTCGATCAGGTAGTCCTCCACCTCTCCCGTCGGGGAACGCAGGGGGGAGAGCAGGACGGCCGCCCCGGGCAGGGTGTCGAAGATCGTCTGGACCGCGGCCACCTCGTCCTGCTCCGGATCGGCGGCGCGGCGTTCGAAGACGCGCAGGGTCCCGCCGCACAGGCGTACGGCCTGCCGGACCAGCGCCCGGTCGGCGTCGCCGAAGGGGACGGGGGCCGAGCGGAACAGGCCGATGGCCGCGGTGGCCGGCTGCCCGCCCGGGACCGGGATCCACGCGCGGGCGGGCCAGCGCTCCGGCGTGCCGATGAGCTGGTAGCGGGCGGCGTCCCGTTCCGGGTCCGCCAGCCAGAGCGGCTCCCCCGAGCCGATCACCTCCAGGGCGGCGACGCCGGCCAGCGGCGGGACGTCGCGCCACTGGGCGGCCAGGGCGGCGTCGATGCCCGCGTGGCCGAGGAGCCGCAGTTTCCCGGCCCCGTCCAGCCGGTAGATCATCACGGCGTCGACCCCGAGCGGGGTGCGCAGTGCCTCGTGCAGGATCTGCGCCGTGTCGGCGGCGCTGCGGGCGGCCGCCAGCGAGCCGGCCAGGTCCGCCAGCAGCAGGTGCGGGGCGGCGTCGCCGCGGCCGGCGGCCGGGAGCGGGCCGCGACCCTCCCGATCCGTTCCCCCGCTCTCCGCGAGGGGCGGCGGGTCGGGCCGCGAACGCACCGCGCCGAGGGTGATCCAGCACTCCTCCATGAGCGTCCTGGCCCGGCGCACGGCTCCCTGGACCAGGGCCTCGTGGGCGGCCTCCGCGGACAGGCCGTCCCGGGCCATCAGGACTCCCGTGGCGCGCTCCAGTACCGCCGCGGACGCGCCGAGGCCCTCCAGGTCCGCCACCTCGGCCCGCAGCCTGGCCACGACCCTCGCCAGGGCGAGCACCTCGGGCGACGCGCCGTCGCCGGGCGGGGGCGTCGGATCCTTCTCCACGCTCCGAGCATGGCACGGCGGCGGTGCGGTCGGGTCCGGCTGCGCACATACGCGCCGACCGGGCGGCGGTTTCCGGCGGCAGGGCCTCGCCGAACACGTCGTGCCGGGCCCGCGACGGATGCCAAATGAATGAGATGGTGCTAGCTTCATTGGCACCATGTTGCTGAGGATGAACATCGCGGACAACCGCCCCCTGCACGAGCAGGTGGCCGGGGCCATTCGGCGCGCCATCGCCGAGGGCGAGTGCGCGCCGGGCGACCGGCTGCCGCCCGCACGGGAGTTGTCGCAGGCCCTGGGCGTCAATGCGAACACCGTCCTGCGGGGGCTGCGCGCGCTGCGCGACGAAGGGCTGCTGGAGTTCCGCCGCGGCCGCGGGGTGACCGTGGCCGGCGGGGCCGGCGGACGGTCCGCGTTGCTGGAGCGGGTGCGGGAACTGGTGGCCGACGGGGCGCGCCTGGGCTACGGCAAGGCCGAACTCATAGAGATGATCAAGGAGACGCAGTGAACGACCGCGGGGGACGTACGGGCGGGTTCGCATGGGGGACGGCCGCCTGGTCGGCCGGGATACTCGCCCTGCTCATGGCGCTGCCGGCGGCGGCGGACCGGGGGTGGCAGGACCGGCTGGCCACGCACTGGGGGGCGTCCGGGT
>NZ_JBHYVA010000874.1:0-3034 GCF_042750055.1 Streptomyces sp. NPDC059456 | reverse complement strand
ATTGTGGTCGCTCCTGTCTTTGTTTTATCTGATATTGATATTGGTGTTTGTCCCGCACCCGTCCCCTAAGTTTCCCGTCCCGGGCCGCGAGGCGTGTGCGGGGCCGAGTCCCCGGCTTTCCCCGCCGTTTGCCGGGGCGTGGCCGGGAGGTGTCAGTGGATGATTCCGGTGCGCAGTGCGACGGCGACCATCCCGGCCCGGTCGCCGGTGCCCAGCTTGCGGGCGATCCGGGCGAGGTGGGACTTGACGGTCAGGGCGGACAGGCCCATCGAGACGCCGATGGCCTTGTTGGACTGGCCCTCCGCGACGAGGCGCAGGACCTCGACCTCGCGGCCGGAGAGCTCGCGGTAGCCGCCCGGGTGGCTCGGGGCACCCGGGGGGCGGCGGTGCATGCGGGCGGCGGCGGCACCGATGGGGGCGGCGCCGGGCCGGGTGGGGAGCCCGATGTTGGTGCGCGTGCCGGTGACGACGTAGCCCTTCACTCCGCCCGCGAGGGCGTTGCGCACGGCGCCGATGTCGTCGGCGGCGGACAGGGCCAGGCCGTTCGGCCAGCCGGCGGCCCGCGTCTCGGAGAGCAGGGTGAGACCGGAACCGTCGGGCAGGTGTACGTCGGCCACGCAGATGTCGCGCGGGCTGCCGACGCGGGGGCGGGCCTCCGCGATGGACGACGCCTCGATCACGTCACGTACTCCGAGGGCCCACAGATGGCGGGTCACGGTGGAACGCACGCGCGGGTCGGCCACGACGACCATGGCCGTCGGCTTGTTCGGGCGGTAGGCGACCAGGCTTGCGGGCTGCTCGAGAAGAACGGACACCTAGGCCTCCTGGGGGAGTGGCGGGACGGGCCGGCTCGGGGAAGGAAGCCGGTGCGAACCGTGCGGATGGTCACCCACTCCTTCGGCACGTCACCCGCCCGGCTTTAGGGAATGATCACGATTTGGTGAGTAACAATTCGGGCAATTCGGACGCACGATCGATCATCGGGTGATCAGAAGCCCACAACGGGCGCCCGGTTCCGACACTCCGCCGCCGGCCCTCGATCGACCGTTCTACGGGGCCCGGTGCGTTCGGACGCCGCCGCGGGTGCCGCGCGGGCGGCCACGGGCGGCCACGGGCGGCTACGGGTGGTGCGGACCGCGCCGCTGTGGCAGGGAGACCACGCCGGTCCCCGAGTCCGTCGGCCCCACCGGCGGCAGCCCGGCGATCTGGCACAGCAGCTCGCACCAAGCCGACAGGTGCGCCGAGGTGTCCGGCACCCCGCCCACGCCCTCCCGCGGCGTCCACGAGGCCCTGATCTCGATCTGCGTGGCCGGCCGCCGCTCCGAGAGCCCGCCGAAATAGTGCGAGCTCGCCATGGTCACGGTGCCGCTCGCCTCCCCGTACGCCAGTCCGCGCGCCTCCAGCGCCCCGGTCAGCCACGACCAGCACACCTCGGGCAGGAGGGGATCGGCGGCCATCTCGGGCTCCAGCTCGGCCCGTACGAGCGTCACCAGGCGGAACGTCCCGTGCCACGCGTCGTGCCCGGACGGATCGTGGAGCAGGATGAGCCGGCCGTCGGCCAGATCGTCCTCGCCGTCCACGACCGCGGCTTCGAGGGCGTACGCGTGCGGGGCCAGGCGCTGCGGCGGTCTGGCGGGGTCGATCTCGATCCCCGGACGCAGCCGCGCCTTCTTCAAGCCGTCGACCGCCCGCCGGAACGGGAGCGGGACGGAGCTCTCCTTCGCGCTGTCCATACCGTCGGCGCCATCTGAAAATCGTCCCTGAGCCGCAGCCATGCGGGGAAGACTAGGCGGAACGAGCGTCCGCGCGCCGCAGGGACACCCGTGCCGGGCCGCGCACTTCTTCATACGTGCGAAGATTTGCGGCGTGAGCGCCAATGACCGCCCCACGGGCCAGCCGAGTCAGACGTACGATTCCGCCTTCCTGAAGGCGTGCCGGCGGGAGCCGGTGCCGCACACCCCGGTGTGGTTCATGCGGCAGGCCGGGCGCTCGCTCCCCGAGTACCGCAAGGTGCGCGAGGGGACCCAGATGCTGGAGTCGTGCATGCGGCCCGACCTGGTCACGGAGATCACGCTCCAGCCCGTCCGCCGCCACGACGTGGACGCGGCGATCTTCTTCTCCGACATCGTCGTCCCGCTGAAGGCCATCGGCGTCGACCTGGACATCAAGCCCGGCGTCGGCCCCGTCGTCGCCCGGCCGATCCGCCGCCGCGAGGACCTCGCACAGCTGCGCGACCTCACCCCCGAGGACGTCTCGTACGTCACCGAGGCGATCGGCATGCTCACGGGTGAACTGGGCTCCACGCCGTTGATCGGCTTCGCCGGCGCGCCTTTCACCCTCGCGAGCTACCTCGTCGAGGGCGGCCCGTCGAAGAACCACGAGCACACCAAGGCCCTGATGTACGGCGACCCGCAGCTGTGGGCCGACCTGCTGGACCGCCTCGCGGAGATCACCTCCGCCTTCCTGAAGGTCCAGATCGAGGCCGGCGCCTCCGCGGTCCAGCTCTTCGACTCCTGGGTCGGCGCGCTCCCCCCGGCGGACTACCGGCGCTCGGTCATGCCCGCCTCGGCGAAGGTCTTCGAGTCGGTCGCCTCGTACGGGGTCCCGCGGATCCACTTCGGCGTCGGCACGGGTGAGCTGCTCGGCCTGATGGGCGAGGCCGGCGCGGACGTCATGGGCGTCGACTACCGGGTCTCGCTGGACGAGGCCGTCAAGCGGATCGGCCCCGGCAAGGCGCTCCAGGGGAACCTGGACCCGGCCGTGCTCTTCTCCACCGAGGAGGCCGTGCGCACGAAGGCGGACGAGGTCCTGGCGGCCGCGGCCGGCCTGGAGGGCCACGTCTTCAACCTGGGCCACGGCGTCCTCCCGACGACGGACCCGGACGCCCTGACCCGCCTGGTGGACTACGTCCACACCAAGACCGCGAGCTGATCCGGAGGGGCGGCGAGCCCCGCCCCGGCCCCACCCCCGCCCCCCAACGGGGCGGTCCCGGCGGGGGGCCGGGGCCGGCGGCGGGTGAGCCCCGCCGGCCCGG
>NZ_JBHYVA010000873.1:0-3036 GCF_042750055.1 Streptomyces sp. NPDC059456 | reverse complement strand
GCGCGCGGGCCACCGCCGCGCGCGCGCGCCGCGTGAGCGCCGCCGCCCGGGACCGGCCGCGCGGCAGGACCCGCAGGGCGTCGCCCATGTCCGCCACCTCGGTGACCTTCATGCCGGCCGGCACCTTCCCCGGATCGGCCGGCACCAGGGCGTGCGTGAAGCCGAGCCGGTGCGCCTCGGCCAGCCGCCGCTGCACCCCCGTCACGCGCCGGACCTCGCCCGCCAGCCCGACCTCGCCGATCGCCACCAGGTTCTTCGGCAGCGGCACGTCGCTCGCCGCCGAGGCCAGCGCCAGCGCGATCGCCAGATCCGCGGCCGGCTCCGTCAGCTTCACCCCGCCCACGGTGGCGGAGTAGATGTCGCGCTTGCCGAGCGCGGTGATCCGGCCGCGCTGCTCCAGCACCGCCAGCATCATCGAGACGCGCGAGGTCTCCAGACCCGAGGTGGTCCGCCGCGGCGAGGGGATCTGCGAGTCCACGGTCAGCGCCTGCACCTCGGCGACCAGCGGGCGCTTGCCCTCCAGCGTCACCGTCAGACAGGTTCCGGGGACGGCCTCCGCACGCCGGGTCAGGAACAGCCCGCTCGGGTCGGCGAGCCCGGTGATCCCCTCGTCGTGGAGCTCGAAGCAGCCGACCTCGTCGGTGGCCCCGTACCGGTTCTTCACGCCGCGCACCAGGCGCAGCCGCGCGTGCCGGTCGCCCTCGAAGCTGAGGACCACGTCCACCAGGTGCTCCAGCAGCCGGGGGCCGGCGATCGCCCCGTCCTTCGTGACGTGCCCGACCAGCAGGGTGGCCATCCCGCGCTCCTTGGAGGCGCGGATCAGCGCCCCGGCCACCTCCCGGACCTGGGCCATGCCGCCGGGCGCGCCGTCGATCTCGGGCGAGGCCACGGTCTGTACGGAGTCCAGGACCAGCAGCGAGGGCTGCACGGCGTCGAGGTGGCCCAGTACGGCGGACAGGTCGGTCTCGGCGGCGAGGAAGAGGTGGTCGCTCAGCGCGTTGATCCGGTCGGCCCGCAGCCGCACCTGGCTCGCCGACTCCTCGCCCGTGACGTACAGCGTGCGGTGCGCGTCACTGGCCGCCTTCGCCGCGACGTCCAGCAGCAGCGTCGACTTCCCGACGCCCGGCTCGCCGGCCAGCAGGACGACGGCGCCCGGCACGAGCCCGCCGCCGAGGACCCGGTCCAGCTCGTCCACGCCGGTGCTGCGGGCGGTCGCCGTCCGGCCGTCGACCTGCGCGATCGGGAGCGCCGGCGCCGAGACCCGCCCGGCGGCGGTCGTCCGCACGGCGGGCGCGCCGCCCATCTCCTCGACGGTGCCCCACGCCTGGCACTCGGGGCACCGGCCGAGCCATTTCGCGGTTGTGTACCCGCACTCGGAGCAGCGGTAGGACGGCCGGTCCTTGGCGGATGAACGAGATGTACGGGCAGCCATGCCGCCCACGGTATCCGGCCCCTGTGACAACGCCCGCGGCGCGGGACGGGACGGGCCGTCACCCGCCGCGGGGGCGCCGCGGGGCGGCGGTGGTGTGCACCCGGTGCCGGGCACGGCGTCAGGGCCGCGGTCAGCACGCGTTCGATCTGTTCACCCGTAAGGGCTAAAACAGCTGAAGGCTTCACGGCCCTCACCGACGCGCGGCCTACCTTCGCCAGGGTGAGCAGCAGCAACCAGGAGAGCCCCGCCCAGCGCACCGGCGCACACCGGGCGCACGGGCGCATGCCCCCCGAGGGCCCCAGAGGCCACAAGGGCCCCGAGGGGCGCGGAGGTCCGGTCGGCCCCGCCGGTCACGGCGGCCCCGTGGGTCCCGTCGGTCATGGCGGCCCTGCGGGTCACGGCGGTCCCGTGGGTGCCGTGGGTCACGAAGGGCCCGTGGGTGCCGTGGGTCACGGCGGCTCCGTCGGCCACGGAGGTCCCGGAGATCTCCAAGGTCCCGGAGGCCGCGACGCCGCCGGTCGCCACGGCGGCGGTGCAGGCCCCGGCGCCGGCCCGGGCTCCGGCGGCGAGCCGGAACCGGGCGGCGAGCCGGGCCCCGGCGGCGGCCAAGGCCCCGGCGGCCGTGAGGGAGAGCGGCCCGGACCGCCCCCCTTCCGCCACGAGCCGTACCTGGACGGCCTGTTCACCTACTGCCTGTCGGTCCTCTGCGACCACGACACCGCCACCGAGGTCCTCGCCGAGGTCCTGGCCGTCGCCGAGCGGCAACCCGGCCGCTGCCCCGACGAGGCGGACCGGCGGGCCTGGCTCTACGCCCTCGCCCGCTGGGGCTGCCTGCGGCGGCTGGCCGAGCACCGGCGGACCCGGCAGGGAGCGCATTCCGCCCGGCGCACGCCGGGGCGCACGGATACGGAGCACGCGCCGGAGACGCACCGAGCCCTGGACGTGAACGCCTACCGGCGCACCGAGCTGGCCCGGCTCGCCTGGCCCGAAGCCGCCGGCACCACGCCCGCCCAGCGCGAAGCCCTCGAACTCGCCGTCCGCCACCGCCTCGGCGTCCCCGAACTCGCCGCCGTCCTCGGCACGTCCCCCGCCGCCGCCCGGGAACTGCTCGCCGGAGCCGCCTGCGAGGTGGAACGGACCCGCGCGGCCCTCGCCGTCGTCGAGACCGGCGGCTGCCCCTCCGTGTCCCGCCTCACCGGAGACGGACAGGTCCTGCTGTCCACCACCCTGCGCGCCGAGCTCGTCCGCCACGTCGACGACTGCCCGCGCTGCCGCCGCGTCGCCGAACGCGTCGACGCCGCCGCCCCCTGGCCCGGCACCGGCGGCATCGACGCCGCCCTCCCGCTGGTCCCCGCCCCGCGCACCGCCGTCCGCGCGGCCATGCTCCGCACCGGCGGCCGGAGCCGACGCCGGCCGCCCGGCCCCCGCTTCGACCGCACCGGCTTCCCCATGGACCCCAGGGACCGCGCCGCCCGCCGCGACCGGCTGCGCGCCCGGGCCGTGACCACCACCGTCGTCGCCACCGTCGTCGCCGCCCCGGGGGCAGCCCGCGGGGGGGGCGGACCGGGGGGGCCGCGGACCCGGGCGCCCCGGGGCGGGCGCGC
>NZ_JBHYVA010000872.1:0-3039 GCF_042750055.1 Streptomyces sp. NPDC059456 | reverse complement strand
CCCCGCACCCGGCCGTGCGGGGGGCGCGGCCGCGTACGGCAGCGTGCGCGCGGGGAGCGCACGGGGGCGGCCCGGCGCCGTGGACGGGCGCGCTGCGCGGGCGCGCGGCGCGCCCGCGCCGGGCGAAATGCCCTCCGTGCAACTGCCCGTGGCACGCACCGGTCGGAAACCGTGTTCCGAACCGTCCACATGGTCGAATTCAAGCCATGGAAAACCGGGTTCGCGCCTGACGAGCCGGAAAATCGCTCGGAAAACTTCTGCTATTCGGCCAACCACGAGCCGTCACCCGTTCTACGCTGATGCGTGACACCGGTGGGGGCCGGTGTTGATTCAGGGGTCGAGACACGCCGGGTACGGCGTCCGGTCCGGGGTAGTGCAGAGATGTCTCGGCGGCGGCCGCGGCAGCTGCGGATCACCCGGTCCGGGCGCCGTACCCGCAGTCGTCCGTTCCCCGACCCTTGGGGGTTTTGTGGTTCGCATCCGGGTTCTCGTGGTCGACGATCACCGCATCTTCGCCGAATCGCTCGCCGCCGCGCTCGCGGCCGAGCCCGACGTGGACGTGTCCGCGGCCGGCAGCGGCCCCGCCGCGCTGCGCTGCCTCGAACGCGCGGTGGCCGAGGGCCGCCGCTTCGACGTCCTGCTCGTCGACGCCGACCTCGGCGCCGCCGCCGGCGCCGTGCCCGCCCAGCGCGAACCGGGTTCCGGCCCGCCGCCCGCGGCGGACGGGATCGCCCTGGTCGCCGGGGTGCGGGTGGCCCACCCCGGGGTCCGCACCGTCGTCCTCGCCGAACGCGACGACCCGCGCCGGGCCGCACTGGCCCTCCAGGCAGGGGCCTCCGGCTGGGTGGCGAAGGACTGCTCGCTCTCGCGGCTGCTCGCCGTCATCCGCGGCGTCCTGCGCGAGGAGACCCACCTTCCGCCCGCGCTGCTCACCGGAGTGCTGCGCGAACTGACCGCGGCGCGCAAGCACCGTACGGACAGCGAACGGCTCGTCGAGTCCCTCACGCCGCGCGAGCACGAGGTGCTGCGCTGCATGGTGGCGGGACTGGGCCGCAAGGACGTGGCGGCGCGGCTGTTCCTGTCCCCGCACACGGTCCGCACGCACATGCAGAACGTGCTGGGCAAGCTCGGGGTGCACTCGACGCTCGCGGCGGTGGCACTGGCCCGGCGGGCCGGGGTGCGGCCGGCCGACCTAGCCGGGGATGTTGTCGAACGGAGCGGTCAACTGGCGTAGCAGCGCCGCGAGGTCACCGCGCTGGGCCTGGGAGAGCTGGGCCAGGATCGCCCGCTCCTGGGCCAGCAGGCCCGCCAGGGCCTGGTCGGCGCGGTCCCGGCCCTCGGGCGTCAGCCGGACCAGCACCCCGCGCCGGTCGTTGGGGTCGGGCAGCCGCTCGACGAGGCCCTTCTTGGCGAGCCGGTCGATGCGGTTGGTCATGGTGCCCGAGGTGACCAGGGTCTGCGTCAGCAGCTGGCCGGGGGAGAGCTGGTAGGGCGCGCCGGCGCGGCGCAGCGACGTCAGGACGTCGAACTCCCAAGGCTCCAGGCCGTGCTCGGAGAACGCCAGCCTGCGGGCGCGGTCGAGATGACGGGCAAGCCTGCTGACGCGGCTCAGTACTTCGAGCGGTTCCACGTCGAGGTCAGGGCGTTCCCGCCGCCATGCCGCGACCAATCGGTCGACCTCGTCCTCCATGCCGATCAGTGTAAGGGGTCTGTCGACGTGAAGTCTCTTCAAATCGAGGATCTCGGAAATTTATATCTCGATCTCATGAGTCTTGACGTCAAGATATATTTTGGGCGACGATGGGCATGGAGGGTGCCGGAACGGCTTCCGCTTCCGCCCGACCCGCCAGCAGGGAGGCTCGAACATGCATTCCGATATCGCGTCGGCAAGGATCCCCGCCGCCACCACCCAGGCCGCACCGACCTGGGACCCCCAGCAATACCTCCGGCACGCAGGACACCGGACCCGACCCTTCCTCGACCTGCTGAACCGGATACCCGACCTGCCTGCCCGGCCCGCCCGCATCGCCGACCTCGGCTGCGGCCCCGGCAACGTCACCGCGCTCCTCGCCGAACGCTGGCCCGAGGCCCGCATCACCGGCTTCGACCTCTCCCCGGACATGCTCCGGCGCGCCGACGACGAGTACGCGGGCAGGACCGCCGCCGGCGGCAGCCTCGACTTCCGCCACGCCGACCTCGCCGACTGGCTCCCCGAGGAGCCCTACGACCTGATCGTCTCCAACGCCGCCCTCCAGTGGGTCCCGAGCCACCCCGGCTCCTTCCCCGCCTGGATCCACGGACTGCGCCCCGGCGGAACCTTCGCCTTCCAGATCCCCGGCAACCACGGCGCCCCCAGCCACGCCCTGCTCGCCCGGCTCTGCGACACCCCGCGCTGGCACGACCGGCTGGCCGGCCACGGCGCCCGCTACGTCCACCTCCTGGGACCCGCCGAGTACCTGGCCCGGCTCACCGGGCTGGGCTGCTCCGTCGACACCTGGGAGACGACGTACCACCAGCTGCTGACCGGCCCCGATCCGGTGCTCGACTGGGTCAAGGGCACCGCCCTGCGGCCCGTCCTCACCGCCCTCGGCGACGACCGGCCGGCCGTGGACGCCTTCCTCGCCGAATACCGCGAGCTGCTGCGCGAGGCCTACCCGCCCGGGCCGCGCGGCACCGTGTTCCCGTTCCGCCGGATCTTCGCCGTCGCCCGCAAGGAGGCCTGACCGTGCTGACCGCCGTCGACCACGTCCAGCTCGCCGCGCCGCCCGGCTCGGAAGACCGGCTCCGCGCGTACTACACCCACGTACTGGGCATGACCGAGATCCCCAAACCGCCCGTCCTCGCCGCCCGCGGCGGCTGCTGGTTCGCCGCCGGCCCCGTGCAGCTGCACCTGGGCGTCGAGGAGGACTTCCGGCCCGCCCGCAAAGCACACCCCGGGCTGCGGGTGAGCGGGATCGAGGCGTACGCGCGCAGACTGCGCGAACGCGGCGCCGAGGTCGTCTGGGACGACAACCTGCCCGGACACCGCCGCTTCTACTC
>NZ_JBHYVA010000871.1:0-3048 GCF_042750055.1 Streptomyces sp. NPDC059456 | reverse complement strand
GGGGACACCGGCTGCGGGTACCCGTACGCCGGCTGCGCGGCCGGCGGGGCCTGGGTCAGCGGCGTACGGGGTGCCTGCGGGGCCGGCGGTGTCTGCGGGGCCGGCGGGCGCATCGCGGCCGTCTGCTCGGCGGCCGGCCCGGCGGCGGGCTCGGCCCCGGAGGCCTCGGCGGCGTTCTCGTCCACGGAGATCCCGTGGTCGGTCGCCAGCCCCACGAGCCCGTTCGAGTAGCCCTCGCCCAGCGCCCGGAACTTCCATCCGTCGCCGCGCCGGTACACCTCGCCGCAGATCAGGGCCGTCTCGGCACCCGTTTCGGGGTGTACGTCGAAGAAGGCCAGCGGCTCGGAGCCGCCGCTGGTCGTGGCGTCGTACAGCAGGATGCGCAGGTCCTGGACCTGCTGGAACGGCACGTCCTCGGCGGAGGCCACCACCAGGATCCGGTCCACCACCGGCGGCACCGCGCGCAGGTCCGCCTGCACGGCGTCGGTGATCGCCTCGCCGATCTGCTTCTTGCCGAGCCGCCACACGGCTCCCGAGGGGTGCCGGGGCTGGTTGTAGAACACGAAGTCCTCGTCCGAGCGCACGCGCCCGTCCGGGCCCACGAGCAGCGCCGAGGCGTCGACGTCCGGCACCTCGGGGCCGCCGGTCCAGCGCAGCACCGCCCGGACCGCCATGGCGGTCACCGGGATGTTGGAGCCCTTCTGCATCGCGTGCGTCATGCCCGTCATCCTGCCCTCCCGGGGCGGCGCGGAACAACGCGGCCCCCCGCAGGGCCTTGTCGCGGACGAAAGTCCTGGGCATGGTGCAAGAGGGTTACCTGAACTTCATGCGTTTGAGGAACTCTTGACTCACATTCGTACGTACTATTACCGGCCACGCCAGTTGGGCCGCCGAGGCAGTACGGGGGAAGCACATGCGTCACTTTGGGCATATATCGCCCACCGTCCGCAAGGACCTCTTCCACCAGGAGCCTGCCGAGTTCACCGGCGCCTCCCCCGCCCGCATTCTCGCCGCCGCCCTCGGAGCCACCCTCTACAGCCCCGCCACCCGCCCCCACCTCGCCGCGGACGTCCACAAGCAGGCCGGCCGAGGAGTCGTCTCCATGGTGCTCTGCCTGGAGGATTCGATCAGCGACGCCGAGGTCGCCGACGCCGAGGACAACCTCGTCCGGCAGTTCGCCGCCCTCGACGCCGACGGCGGCGAGCTCCCCCTCCTCTTCATCCGGGTCCGCACCCCCGAGCAGATACCCGAGCTCGTCCGCCGCCTCGGCGGCTCCGTCCGCAGACTGGCCGGATTCGTACTCCCCAAGTTCACCGAGAACCGTGGGACCGCGTTCCTCGACGCCGTCGCCCGGGCGGAAGCGGAAAGCGGACAGCACCCGCTGTACGCGATGCCCGTCCTGGAGACCCCCGACCTCCTGCACCTCGAAACCCGCGTCGAAGCCCTCGCCGGCATCTCCCGCACCGTCAACCGGTACCGCGACCGCGTCCTGGCCCTGCGCCTGGGCGTCACCGACTTCTGCTCGGTCTACGGACTGCGCCGCACCCCGGACATGACCGCCTACGACGTCCAGATCGTCGCCGGAGTCATCGCCGACGTGGTGAACGTCCTCAGCCGCGCCGACGGCACCGGCTTCACCGTCACCGGTCCCGTCTGGGAGTACTTCCGCAGCCAGCAGCGCCTCTTCAAGCCGCAGCTGCGCCGCAGCCCCTTCCTGGAGGAAGGGGCGGAGGAACTGCGCACCACCCTCATCGAGCACGACCTCGACGGGCTGCTGCGCGAGATCGAACTCGACCGGGCCAACGGACTCCTCGGCAAGACCTGCATCCACCCCGCCCACGTCACCCCCGTCCACGCGCTGTCCGTGGTCTCCCACGAGGAGTTCAGCGACGCCCAGGACATCCTGCGCCCCGAGCGGGGCGGCGGCGGAGTCATGCGTTCCGCCTACACGAACAAAATGAACGAGGTGAAGCCCCACCGGGCCTGGGCCGAGCGCACGATGCTCCGCGCCGAGGTCTTCGGCGTGGCGAAGGAAGAGGTCGGCTTCGTCGACCTCCTCACGGCAGGGCTCCAGGTGTGAGCCCGCACGTGGACACGGAGAAGGGCAAGAAGATCGACGCGGTGTGGTCGGGAACCTGGGTCGCGGACCGGCTGGGCGTACGCCTGGAGGAGGCCGGCGATCCGGGATCGCCAGGGCGCGGGCCGGGATCGCCGCGGCTGGACGAACTGCTCGGGCTGGCCCTGCGCCGCAACCCCAAGCGGGCCCACCTGCTGGTCTCGCAGGTACTGGGCAAGCACGTCCCCCAGTCCCCGGGGGCCGTCCACGCCGCCGGACACGGCCTCGGCGAGCGCGTCCGGGCCCTGCTGGGCGAAGACGCCGCCTCCGCGGTCGTCCTCGGCTACGCCGAGACCGCCACCGGACTCGGCCACTGCGTCGCCGACGGCCTCGGCTCCGCCCCCTACCTGCACTCCACCCGCCGCCCCGTACCGGGCGTGGGGTGCCGCGGGGGGGGGGGGGGGGGGCGCGCCGGCGCCCCCCCCCCCCCGGACGCGGCCCCCAACCCCCACACTCAGCTCGCGCGCGGGGCCCCGGGGGGGGGGGGGGCCCGGCCCCGGGCGGCCCCCCCGCCGGCGGGTTCGAGGAGGCCCACTCGCACGCCACCTCGCACCTGCTGCTGCCCGAGGACCCGAAGCTGCTGGCCGGCAGCGGGCCGCTGGTCCTCGTCGACGACGAGTTCTCCACCGGCAACACCGTCCTGAACACCATCCGCGACCTGCACGCCCGCCACCCCCGCGCGCACTACGTGGTCGTCGCCCTCGTCGACATGCGCTCCCCGGCCGACCGTGACCGGCTCACCGCCTTCGCCGCCGAGCTCGGCGCGCGCGTCGACCTGATCACCCTGGCCAGCGGAACGGTGCACCTGCCCGACGGCGTCCTGGCCAGGGGGCAGGCCCTGGTCGAGCAGTACGAGGCCGCGGCCGGGCCCGGCCCCCGCCCCACGGCACCCGCGCCGGGGGAGCAGGACGGTCCGGGGGCGCCCGCCCAGC